>JBASTN010000137.1:0-1561 GCA_049274915.1 Solirubrobacterales bacterium | reverse complement strand
TTCGCATCACGCGGTTGGCGCACGAAAAAGGCGACCCCGAAGGGCCGCCTCTCTCACAACACTTCTTAGGCGAATTACTTAGACAGCGGCGGTCTGGCGGCTCGGTGCCAAAGTCTCTTTGGCGATCACGAGGCGCTGGATCTGCGACGTGCCTTCGTAAAGTTGCATGATCTTGGCGTCACGCATCAGCTTCTCGACCGGGTATTCCTTGATGAAGCCGTAGCCTCCGAAGACCTGGACGGCGTCGACGGCGGTCTCCATTGCGGAGTCGCTAGCGAAGCGCTTAGCGTGCGACGCGACGAGCGAGTTGCGCTTGCCGTTGTCGAGCAGCCATGCCGACTTGTGCGTCATCAGGCGTGAAGCCTCGACCTTCGTCGCCATGTCGGCGATCATGAACTGGACAGCCTGGTGCATCGCGATCGGTACGCCGAACTGAACGCGCTCCTTGGCGTACGCGACCGCGTGCTCAAGCGCGGCCTGCTGGATGCCGGTCGCCATCGCGGCGACACCCGGGCGGGTGCGGTCGAGGGTCATCATCGCGAGCTTGAAGCCGGCGTTTTCCTCGCCGAGCAAGTGGTCGGCCGGGATCTCGACGTCGGAGAAGCTGATCAGCGCGGTGTCGGACGCGCGCTGGCCCATCTTGTCTTCTTTCTTGTCGACGACGACGCCGGCCTCGCGCGGGACGACGAATGCGGAGATGCCGCGGTGCCCTGCGTCAGGGTCGGTCTTGGCGTAGACGGTGTACCAGTCGGCGTGGGAGCCGTTGGTGATGAAGCACTTCGAACCGTTTATGACGTACTTGTCGCCCTGCTTGACGGCAGTCGTCTTCATGCTGGCGACGTCGGAACCGGCGTCGGGCTCGGTCAGACAGAACGAGGCCAGCTTCGGCTCTTCGATCAGCGGCGCGAGGTACTTCTGCTTGATCTCGTCGGATCCGCCGAGTTCGACCGGAGCCGAGGCGAGACCATTGGCGAAGATCGAGGTGGCGATGCCTGAGCAGCCCCAGGAGAGCTCTTCTTCGATGATGCATCCCGAGAGATAGTCGAGGCCAGGTCCGCCGTACTCCTCCGGGATTGTGGTGTTCATCAGGCCCAGCTCCCAGGCCTTGTTGATCACTTCACGCGGGAACGAAGAGTCGCGGTCGTGTTCTTCGGCGACGGTGCGAATCTCGTTCTCGGCGAAACTGCGTGAAGTTTCCTGCAGCATTTTCTGCTCGTCGGACAGTTCAAAGTTGACCACGTTCTCGTGCTCCTAGATCGATTCTTGAGGGAAAGTCAGAATTGGGGGCGGGAAACAGCTACGCACACACCAACGTCTCTTGATCAGCGGGCTTAGTGTAGCGGCTGAGGGCCGCATTCCGAACGATCGTGCGGTCGCTAGGCGAAGAAGAACACGACGCCGAAGACCGCATACAAAGCGAGTAACTGGAAGCCCTCGAACCACGTCGACTCGCCATCTTGGGTGACCTGACCAGCCGTCAGTACAGCGATGATCATCGCCGCCAGTTCGAATCCGTTGAAGACGAGCGGCATCGGATGCGGGCCGATGAAGAAACTGAGCA
>JBASTN010000136.1:0-41001 GCA_049274915.1 Solirubrobacterales bacterium | reverse complement strand
TCCCCGACGCGCGCGAGAAGCCCGGAATCGGCACCTTCAGACACGTTTGGCACCGACATCAGCATTGGTAGGCTTCGAAATTCCTTGGCGGAGTAGCTCAGTTGGTTAGAGCAGCGGAATCATAATCCGCGTGTCGGGGGTTCGAGTCCCTCCTCCGCTATTTATCGACCGCTATTTACTATCGACCTGCGCGACGGTGAGCTCGGCACCCCTGGAGCGCGTTTAGCCGCCGTACGAGCGCCACAACCGCCCCAATACTATACTTTCTGAAGTGCGCAGTTTCTGGCGACTTCTCGGATTTCTCAGACCCTACCGTGGCGGGGTCATCTGGTCCGTGATTCTTGCCGCGACGGCGATGGGTACGGGGTCGATGATTCCTTTGCTCGTTGGTGCCGCGGTCAACGCGATCGAGTCCGCCGACAAGAACGATCTCTTCATGCTCGCCGCCGCGATCACCGCCGCCGGCGTTTTCAGGGCCGCCCTCTCGGTCGGGCGGCGAATCGTCTCTGGGCGCGTATCGCTGGGCGTCGAGCACGACATGCGAGCGCGGCTGTATCGACACCTCCAGGATCTCGAAATCGGGTTCTTCCACGATCACCAAACCGGCCAGCTGATGTCGCGGGCGACCGTCGACCTGCAGGTCGTGCGGTTTTTCCTCGGCTACGGATTGACGTTCATGGTGCAGAGCATCTTCACGATCGTGATCTCCGCGGCGATCATGCTGTACCTACAGGCCGATCTCGCGCTCTTGATTCTCGCCACGATGCCGTTCATCGTTTACTCGGCGGCGCTCTACGGCAAGAAGGCCCGCCCGGCCGTTCAGCTCGCTCAGCAGCGACTGGCCGAGTTGTCGGCCAACGTCGAGGAGAACGTCAGCGGAATTCGGGTGATCAAGGCGTTTGCCCGCGAGCCGGAGCGGCTCGACCATTTCAAGCAGACGACGCAGCGTGTGTTCGACCAGCAGTTGTACTCAACCCGACTGAGCGGTTTCTACAACCCGTTGCTCGGGTTTATTCCATCGCTGGGCCTGGCAGCCGTGCTGCTCTATGGCGGCAACCACGTGATCGACGGCGAGCTCGACCTCGGCGAGTTCACCGCTTTCTACTTCTACGTGGGCATGTTGATCGGTCCGCTGCGCACACTCGGCAGCACGCTCGGCAGCGCCCAGCGTGCGACCGCCGCCGGAATGCGAATCTTCGAGATCCTCGACCGCGAACCGCGAATCGAGGCAAAGCCCGACGCGCGCCCGCTCCCCGAAGCCGGCGGCGCGGTCAGCTATCGCGGGGTCGACTTCCGCTTTCCCAACGCCGATCGCAGCGTGCTGCGCGATATCAGCTTCGACGTCCCGGCAGGCAAAACCGTGGCGATCGTTGGTGGCACCGGCTCGGGTAAGACGACGCTCGTCTCGCTGCTCCCCCGGCTCTACGACGTCGGCAGCGGGTCGATCACCGTCGACGGACTAGACGTGCGCGACGCCGACCCCCTTGACTTGCGCAGTCAGATCGCCTTCGTCGCCGAGGACAGCTTTCTTTTCTCCGCGACGATCGCGGACAACATCGCCTACGCCCGCGACGATGTCACCGACGAAGAGATCGCAGCGGCGGCTCGCGGCGCGCAGATCGCCGATTTCATCGAGTCGCTGCCCGACCGGTACGCCACGGTCGTCGGCGAACGCGGCATCACGCTGTCTGGCGGGCAACGACAGCGCGTCGCGATCGCCCGCGCGTTGATCGCCGACCCACGAATTCTGATTCTCGATGACGCCACCTCGAGTGTCGACGCCCGCACTGAGTCCGAGATCAAGCAGGCCCTGCGCGCGGTGATGCAGGATCGCACGACCTTCGTGATTGCGCATCGGCTCTCGACGATCTCGCTCGCCGACTTCATCGTCGTGCTTGAAGACGGAACGGTCGCCGATGTCGGAACGCACGAGGAGTTACTCGATCGCTGCGACACCTACCGGGCGCTGGCAACTAAGGGCATGCCCGAGAGCGTTTTCTTGACACGCAAGGACCCGACGGCTGAACTGGCCGGCCTATGACCCGTCACGCCCGGACATTCTTCGAGACCTGGCGACGACTGCGCGGCGAGCGCACCGGTCGGCGGCGGTTGCACGAACTGATCTCGTTGCTGTCGCCGTACCGATGGCGTGTGGCGGCGATGTTCACGTCGCTCGGCCTGGCGATTGCGGCGGGTCTGACGCCTCCGTTGTTGGTCGAAGCGGCGATCGACGACGGCATCAAGAAGAGCGATAACGGCTTACTGCTGACCGTCGTCGTGCTGTTCATCATCAGCGCGATCGTGCTGTGGGTCGCGACCTACCTACAGACGTATCTGACCGGCTGGATCGGCCAACGGGTATTGCAGGACCTGCGGATCAAGCTGTTCGACCATCTGCAGAAACAATCGGCCGGGTTTTACTCGCGGCGCAAGACCGGAGTGCTGGTCAGTCGCTTGACAAATGATGTCGAGGCGCTTGACCAACTCGTCACCAACGGCGCGGTGACACTGCTGCAATCCACGATCACGCTGATTGCGATGGCGGTGATCTTGTTGATTCGCGACGTGCCACTGGCACTCGCCTGCTTCGCGGTGTTTCCCCTCGTGCTGGGCGCAAGCTTCGTCTTTCGCGTGGTCTCAACCGACATCTACCGAGCTACGCGAGAACGCATCGGCGCGGTCACGGCGTATCTACAAGAGACAATCTCCGGCGTCCATGTCGTACGGGCCTACGGCCGCGAAGACCGTCACGTGGCGGAGTTCAACGAGCTTTCGGCTGCAAACCGCGACACGCACATGAAGACGGTCTACCTCAACGCCGCCTACTTCCCGGCGATCGAGTTTCTCTCGGCGCTGGCGCTCGCGGTGATCCTCGTGTTCGGCGGATATCGCGTGCTTGAGGGCGACCTGATGATCGGCTCACTGGTGCTGTTCGCCGGCTACATGCAGAACTTCTTCGACCCGATTCAACAACTTTCCCAGCTCTACACCCAGTATCAATCCGGCATGGCCGCACTCGACAAAATCTTCGACCTGCTCGCCGAACAACCGGACGTCGCCGACAAACCCGATGCAGTCGCCATCGGCCAGGTGGGCGGCGAGGTGGTGTTTGAAGACGTCTGGTTTAGCTATGCAGCGGTACACGAGGGCCACGGAGCGGATCACTCGGGCGTCAGTGACGTCGCTGCGACGACCTGGGCGCTCTCGGGAATCGACCTGAAGATCTCCCCCGGCGAAACCCTGGCGCTCGTCGGCGCGACCGGCGCAGGCAAATCGACCTTCGCCAAGCTCGTCCCGCGTTTCTACGATCCGCAGCGCGGGCGTGTGCTGATCGATGGCCATGACCTGCGCGACGTGACTTCAGATTCATTGCGTCGGCAGCTCGGCTATGTGCCGCAGGAGGGTTACCTCTTCAGCGGCACGATCGCCGAGAACATCGATTTCGGCCGACCCGGCGCGTCGCGTGACGAGATCGAAGCGTCCGCCCGTTCGGTCGGCGCCTACGACGCGATCGCCGGTCTTCAGGACGGCTTCGACACCGTTGTCGGTGAACGCGGTAGCCACCTCTCCGCCGGACAGCGACAGCTCGTGGCGTTCGCTCGCGCATTGATCGCCGAGCCGCGCCTACTGATTCTCGACGAGGCAACCGCAAGCGTCGACGTAAGCACTGAGATCAAGATCGAGGAGGGCCTCAGGCGGTTATTGGCAGGCCGCACCGCGATCGTCATCGCCCACCGGCTCTCGACGATCATCAACGCCTCACGGATCGCCGTGCTCGACGGCGGCAAGATCGTCGAGATCGGCCCACACGACGAGTTGATCGCCGCTGGTGGTGACTACGCCCAGCTGTACTCCAGCTGGGAGAGCCAAGCGGCCTAGGCGACCTGCTGCTGACCCGAAGCCGGGTCGAACGGATAAAACTCAGCACCGGTGCTGCGTGCGAACTCCGGCGCGCCGCTATTCGATTCGCCGATAACGACCAGCGTGATCTTGTCGCGGCGCAGGTCGCTGGCCGCGAGCCGCGCTTCGCCGACGGCATCGCCGCCGCGCGAGATGTTCGCGTATCCGTCGGTCACCAGCGCGACGATCGGGCGTAGCTCGGGATTGCGCCTCAGCTCACGCAGGGCGGCTTCGTGGGCGACGCGAATCCCGGCGGCGAGCGGAGTTGTGCCCCCTGGCTCGATCGTGTCCAACCCAGACAGCACTGCGGCGTGATTGCGTGACGGCGGCGCGACCAACCGCGCATCGCGGCCGCGAAACACGACCAGGCCGACGCGGTCGCGCTTACGTCGTGCATCGGCGACGAGGCCGGCCAGCAGGGCGCGCAGCTCGCCGGATCGGCCATTCTCGAGCACGCTACTGCTGGCGTCGACGACGCAGAGAACGAGATTGGCATCGCGCCCGGCGCGCACATGGGCCCGCAAGTCGTCGTCACTGATCAGTGCAGGACCGCCGCGCACAAGCCTTCGGGTGACGGCGGCGCGCGCCGTCGCGATCACGTCGAGGTCGTCGATGTCGGCCGTCAACTCGGAGTCAACTGACGGACGCTGGCCGCCGGCGGCTCGACCAGAGCGCCCGACAACGGCCGACCGGTCAGCGACGTCACTGAGACTCGGCGAGGCGGCGTGTTTCGGTGTAGCGGGGGGTTTCGGGGTAGCGGCGGGTTTCGGTGTAGCGACGGATTCCTCGGATTCGGATCGTCCCGTCGCCGCCGTGGCACCCGCAAGCCCGGACCCCGTCGCGGCCTTCCTGGCACGCCCGGCACTGGTGCGCGGGGTTGGCGCGTTCTCGTCTGAAGCCTTCTCGTCGGCCAGCGCCTGTGCGATCTCGTCGACCTCGAAACGCCGCGACTCGGCGCCCAGTGAGCGAGCGCGGTGCGGCAGCGCCAAACGCGCGGCTGTGACGATATCTCGCTCGATCACGGTGTTCCGCTGGTCGAGCGCCGCCAATGCAATCGCGGTGCGCGCCGTCACGATGTCGGCGCGCATTCCCTCGACCGCCCGTCGCGTACATGCAACGGCAATCTGCCCCAGTAGCGAGTCGCCGAGCTCGACCGCAGCGAGCAACTCACGGGCGTTCGCGACGATCTCGGCGAGCGCTGCCTCGGTGCCGGCGAAACGGTCGATAAACGCCCGTGGGTCGCGCTCGAAAGCGAGCCGCCGCGTGGTGATCTCCGTGCGATCGGTGGTCTCGGTCGGCGCGCCGATCTCAACTGACAGTCCGAAGCGGTCGAGCAACTGCGGCCGCAGCGCGCCCTCCTCGGGGTTCATCGTTCCGATCAAGACGAAGCGTGCCGGTAGCCGCTCGCTCAGCCCGTCGCGTTCGACGACGAGCTCGCCGGAAGCGGCGGCGTCGAGCAGAACGTCGACCAGATGATCGCCCAGCAGATTCACCTCGTCGGCGTAAAGAACTCCGCCGTCGGCACCGGCGATCAAGCCAGGTCGCAGCTGAGCGCCACCGCCTGCCAACAGATTGGCTGTGTCGACCGATCCGACCACACGATCGAGCGTCGCGCCAAGCGGCAGCTCGACAAACGGTGCGACGGCAAACGGTGCGACGAGCGGAGACAGGTCGGCTTCGTCGACGACGTCAGTGGCCGGGTCCTCAGAAGCAGCATGGCCGTCGACCGCTCCGGAGACGTCGATGACTCCCGGTCGTGGCAGCAACGCAGCGAACGACCGAGCCAGCGTGGTCTTGGCCGTACCCCGATCGCCGACGGCGAGCACTCCGCCGATTGCCGGATCAACCGCGTTTGCGAGTAACGCGAGCTTGTAATCGTCCTGCCCGACGACGGCGGAGAACGGGTAAGCCGGTTGCTTGTCTGCCGTGACGGGGGACATTCGCCATCAAGGCTTGCGCACGCGGCGGATGGAGAATCAACACCGCGAAAGTGCCTGCAAATGACCTTAACTTTCATTCACCCGCCGTAATCCGACGAGCGAAAAAGCCGTCATGCCAACTGGGGGACAGGGACTCGAACCCCGACTACTCGGACCAGAACCGAGCGTCCTACCATTAGACGATCCCCCAGGGGAACACGCCCAAGACGTCTCAGTGACGCCTTGGACTGCTGCCCCGAGAGAATACAAATACCGCGATCGGCGCCGCTACTTCTTCTTGATCGCGACGATCAGCGGCTTGGCGCCATCCCCATCGTGACCGGCGTCGCCTGACCAGCGAGCCGTGAACACGTAGGCCTTCTTTAGGCGCCAGCGCGTTGAGAAAGTGCCGTTGGCGGCAACCGTGACCTCTTGTGCCAGCCAGCGGGTCCCGCTCTTGGCACCGGCCAGACGCGCGACGATGCTGATTCGTTCGCCACCGACCGCCGGGCTCAACTTGCCGGAGATCGTGACCGTCGAGTTGCGTCGGATGCGCTTCGCCGAGGACTTCAGCGAGAGGGCCGAGGCGACGCCGTTAGTGCCACCCGTCCCAGTCGCGAAGAGACGATTAGATCCGGCGATCAACATGAACGCATTGGTGCCCGAGGGCGCATCGATCAGTGTCAGCGATCCTCCGTTGGCGTCGTAGAACGGGTACTGACGCGACCATGTTTTACCGGCGTCCGCGGTGTAGAGGATTCGGCCGGTGCCGTCGGTCAAGTAGCCGTGGCGAGCATCGCTGAAGGCGATGGTCTGTGTGAATGTTGTACCCGTGGTGTCAACGCGAGTCCATTTGCGTCCGGCGGTACGTGTGTTCCACAGCTCACCTTTGGTGTCGAGCAGATAACCGACCGCCGGGCTGACCATGTCGAGCTGGTCGATTCGTCCGGCCTTCTTCGGCTTCTTGAAGGCCTTCCAGGCGGTGCCGCCACTCTTGGCGGCCCAAATCACCTTCGGGCTGTAGGCGAATAGCGATCCGACTGCGTGGTCAAGGGCCGTAAAGGCGACCTTCTTCAGGTTCTTGCCGCGTGCGAAACGGAAGTCTTCGCCGGAGTTCGTGGAGATGCGGATGCCCTTAGGACCAACCAGCACGACGCTTGTGTCGGTCGGCGCTGTGATCGCCTTCGGGCGCAGGCCGGTGCCGGTGTTGAGGAACTGCCAGCTCGATCCGCCGTTGCTCGTACGCAGCAGCACGCCGCGATCGTCAACCACGTAGCCGCGAGTCGCACTCGGGAAGCCGACGCCGACGATTCGCGACGAGGTTGAGACTCCGACTGCAGTCCACGAGTTGCCTGCATCGGTTGTACGCGCAAGCGCGCCGTTGTCGCCGTACGCGTACGCCGTCGATGCGGACTGGGCGCGCAGAGCGTTGAAAGAACCACCCACGGCGGAACTGATCGGGGTCCATGTAGCACCACCGTCGTTTGAGACCACGCTCGCACCCGTTCCACCAATTGCGACGGCGCGCGTTGCCGAGGCGAAAGCGACGTCGTAGATCGGGTCCGACGAGGGCGAGACAGCCGCCCAGATCGTGCCGCCATCACTGGTGCGGTAAAGCTGTGAGCCGTTGGCGGCCGCAGCGATGCAGTCATTGGGTGAGGCGCAGTCGATCTTGCGCAAATCGATCCCGGCAGTGCCCGCGTCGACAGCGACGGGTGTCCAGGTGGCGCCACCGTCGGCCGTTTTTTGAGCGTTCTTACCGTTCCCGACGACGAATCCGAAGTTCGGGTTGACGAACGAGAAACTTTTCAGGTCGGCGGAGGCGGTGTTGCTGACAAGCGTCCACGACGACGCTGCATCGGTTGTGCGGTAGATCTGCGCGCCGGCGCTGACGACGCCGGTTCCGTCGGCCGTGAACCAGATGTCACCAGTCGCGCCGGTTCCACCGGTCACGGTAGTCCCGGGAACTGCAGTCTTCTTGGTCCAGCTCTGACCGGCATCGCCAGTGGCGAAAACGTCGCCGTTCTCGAGCAGCAGGTAGCCGATCGATCCGCTGGGGAAATGAAACGAACGGATCTTCGGTGCACAGCTTTCGTCGCTCGGCGTCCAGGGAAGGCGAGACACGGTCTGACCGCCGTCGTCGGAACGACGCAAGGCGCAGCCTGCGGCAAAGATCACAGAGTCCGGCCCGATCGCTCGTACCAGCGCGACGTCATCGAGCAGTCCGGTCTTCACACCACTCCAGGTTGCACCGGCGTCGTCACTGCGCAACAGGGTGCCCGTCGCGCCGCCCGCGTAGACGCGGGTGCCGGCGGCCTCGATCGAGGTCAGAGAGTTACCCTGCGGCAGCGGATTGCCCCAGCGCCATCCGGTATTGCCGGACGTGACTGCGGCGAACGCGCCGACTGCGACGAGTAGCAGCGCAAAGCAGCCGGCGACGGTCGCGAGTGAAAGTTTTCTGGACATTTTGGGTTCCCCTTTGAGGTGATGAGCATCCGGCGGGCGAACGATGCCGCCGGTTCGTCCGAATTAATGAGCAGACAGAACGGCAAACACTCTGGATCGCGCGAAAGTTGCGCTGCGCCCAGCGATTCTAAGTACTCGCCGGACAGCGAAAGTGGTCAGGCAAGGGTCGCGACGTCGCGCCCGACGTCGGCAATGCCGTCGATCATCGAGCTTGAGAGTGCGCGACGCGACGCGATCAGCTCGCGTCCGACCTCGATGTCGTGCGGACGGCCGACGCCGGCAACCTGCGCCACCCGATCGCCGTCGATGTACCAGGCAGAGAATGAGCGCTCCAGCGGTTTGCCTCGCACAATCACCCGGTCCCAGCGGTAGGCCGGGCCGACAGACTCGATCTCGACGTCAGCGAGATCGGTCCAGAAATATGGGACCACGTTGTGCTCTATGTCTTGGCCGAGCATGTTCAATGCAGCAGTCTTGCCGTGGTTGAATGCCACATCCCAGTGCTCGACGCGAATCGTGCCGCCGTGCATGGCGGATTCGTACTCGCAGACGTCGCCGGCGGCGAAGATGCCCGGAGCGCTGGTGCGCAGCCGCGAGTCGCAGAGTATTCCCCGCTTCTCGCCGATCGTCAGCCCTGCCCGCTGCCCGAGCATCGTGTCGGGATTGACGCCGGCGCCGATCACGACGACATCGGCTTCGACCTTAAGACCGGATTCGGTGACCACGGCAGTTACGCGCTCGCCGTCGCCGTCGAGACTGGCGAGTGATTCCCGCGGGTGAAATGTGATCCCGAGTGACTCGAGATAGTCCTTCGCCCACGAGCCAACCTCCGCCCCGAGCGTGCGCTCGAGCGGAAACTCTTCAAGCATCACGATGTGGCACTCGCAGCCGAGTCGCGAGAGCGTCGCGGCGATCTCGCAGCCGACGTAGCTACCGCCGATGCAGACGACTCGTCGCCCGAGCCGATCAAGATCCTCGCGCAGCGTATCGGCATTGCCGTAGGCGCGTATGTAGTGAATCCCTTCCTGCCCCATGCCATCGACACGCAGCAGACGGACGTTCGCACCGGTCGCAAGCAACGCCGTGTCGAAGGAGATCTCTTGCTTGTTTTGCAGAGTCGCCACCTTGTTCTCGGCGTCGAGCCCGACGACATTCATCTTCGTCATCAGCTCGATCCGCTGATCGGCCCAGAACTCGGACGGCCTGAAATAGTCCATCGACCGATCCTCGGTAGCGGCGAGATAGCCCTTCGTCAACGCCGGACGGTTATACGGCGGCTCAGGCTCGCGGCCGACCAACAGGATTTCGCCCTCTCCCCCCGCTTCGCGCAGCCAGCGCGCGCAGTTGGCAGAGGCAAGGCCTCCGCCGATCAAAAGGTGGTCTACGTGTCTATCAGGCATCGGCTCTATCAGGCATGGGCTCTATCAGGCATGGGCGGCCAAACGATCAGGCGAACGATTCCTCGGCAGCGTTGAAGAGGCGCGTGATGTTCTCCTCGATGCCCGTATTGAGCACCAGCAGCACCTCATCACCGGCGCTGACGACGGTGTCGCCATGCGGGACGGTGCCGGTGCCGTCGCGCAGAATCGCGATCAGCAGACTGCCGTCGGGCAGTTCGATCTCGTCAACACGCTTGCCGGCGGCCGGTGAACTCGCGCTGACCTCAACTTCGATGATCTCAAGGTCTTCGGCCTGCAGCTTGAGCAGGTGAACAAGTCCGTACTGTGGAACCTCGTGCTCGATCAGACGCAGGATCAAGTCGGTCGCCGAGACAACCGGCTTGATGCCGAGGAGATCGAAGTGCTCCATGTTGCGAATGTTGTTACAGCGGGAGATGATCTTGTCGCGCCCGTACTTCTCGCGGGCGACCTGAGAAATGATGATGTTGTCCTCGTCATCACCGGTTACGGCGATCACCATGTCGGCGCGCTCGATTCCGGCGCGCTCTAACACCCAAAGCTCCGTGGCGTCGCCGAGGTGAACGACGTGCTCCAACTGCGGTTCGAGCACGCCGTAGCGTCGGCGCGAGTGCTCGACGAGGGTCACTTCGTGACCCTTCATCATCAGCTCGCGAGTGAGGTTGAGTCCTACTTTTCCGCCGCCGGCGACGAGTACGTACATCGCTCTAAGCCTCGACGCTTACGTCAGGGGCTGAGCCACGCACCGCTGCGGTGAGCATGTCGATTCCGGCCTGGGTCGGGCAGATCGTCTTCAGACCCTGCTGGGCGTACCAAGTCGCGCGGCGCGGATCCAGCACGCGGACGACGACGTTGTCAACTTCAAAGCGCTTCTGCGCGATCTGGGCGATCACGAGATTCGTGTTGTCGCCGTTGGTGCCAGCGACAAACGCGTCCGCCTGCTCGATGCCCGCCTCGATCAAGGCGTCGGTCTCGAGCGCGGTGCCGACGGTGAACATTCCGCCGGCGTCTTCCCAGCTGCCATCGAGGCCGATGTCGAGCAACCGATGCGAGTCGGGGCTCTCGTCGAGCACGGAAACCGTGTGCCCGTCCTCGAGCAGGTTCTTCGCCAGCGCCGAGCCGGCGCGGCCACATCCAACGATTAGTACAAACACGTCGCGAAGGTTATCCGCCCGACGAGCATCTCTAAACCAATCCCTGGACTAGGCGATCGTGTCGATGAAGTCGTCGGGATCCTCGTCGTCGGCGATCGCCTGATCGTCGACATCGACCTCGTGCGGACGAGCGGCCTGACCACCGAGCGCCACCCCAGGAGTCAACGGATCATGCTCTCCGGTCAGGCCAGACATGCGCTCGAAACGCTGCGCTTCTTTGCTGGCGAAGTCCTCACTGACGTGTGGATTGTCTTTGATCGAGGCCATCAGGGCGTCGACATCCGTTTCGGGCGGCGCAGTCAGGATCACCTGGCACGGCGCCTTGCGGGTGACGTACTCGGTCACCTTCCCGACAAACTCTGCGGCGCGTGGCTCGACACCACCGAGCAGCGGGCCACCCCTGATGCGCGACGGTCGCTCGGCCGCCAGCACGATCACCTCGACACCGCGCCGCGCAGCCTCGCGGACGATCGCCTCCCCGGTCGAGCGCGCACGCACGGTGGCCGTGGCGACCTCGACGCCGGAGTACTCCTCACCGACCTCTTTGGCGCGGGCGAGGATCTGACGCGCGCGCTTAAGTCGATGCGGTGGGACCGGTGCGTCGATCGGTTGCGACATCGGGATCTCGATCACATGCAGCGCCTCGATCACCGCTCCCCCCTCTTCTTCGGCCTCCTCCATCGCCAGGCGGCCGGCCGTGCCAACGATGTCGTCATCGAGCACACCCCCGAACACCGGTACGAGCATCGAGCCGTAGCCCTCCTTGCCGGTGGCCTTGACACTGCGGCGACGCAGGTCCTCTTCGGGAATCATGATGCGCTGGCGCAGAGGCTTGCCCTGGCTCTTGCGGTACGTGATGTAGAGCACCAGCCCGAGCGCGAGCCAGCCGACCCCGACCGCTGTCGCGGTATACCTAAACCAGAGCACGCCGATCAGCGCAGCGACGGACCCGATGAACGCCAGTAGCGATGGCAGTGGCAGTTCACCACCACGCACGTTGATCGAGAGCGGCACGCGGTAAGCGCGACGCGCCTGTGGTTCGCGAAAACGCAGCACGATGATCGAGAGATTCGCGATCGAGAACGTCAGCAGCGCGCCGAACGCGAAGATCGCCGTCAGCAGCTCCGGGTCGTCGAGCAGGGCTAATGCACCGGCTACCAGTGCGACGACGATCGCCGCAACGTACGGCGTGCCGTATCGCGGATGTAGCCGCCCGATCACACTCGGGATCTGGCGATTTGTCGCCAGCGCGTAGGTCATGCGCATCGGTCCGAGCATGTAGATGCGGGCCGCTTGGACCAGCGTCACCGCGGCCATCGCACCGACCACGTAGCTGAGCGCCGTACCGAGCCAATCGGGCTCGAAAGCCGTCACTACGCCGAGCACCGGTTTCTCGACGAACTCACGTCCGAGGGCCGTCGATGCCGACCCATCGGTGAGCAAAACCGGATCGGCCATTAGAGCGACGATCGAGATCCCGGCGAAGATCGTAATTGTCGACGCAGCGCTTGAGGCGACCACCGACTTCAACTCGCGCCGGCCGATCTTGATCTCGCCCGCAAGCCCCGAAGCCGCTTCGATGCCGGTGCCCGCGACCGTCGCCAGAATCAGCGCAACCGCGAGACCGTCCCAACTCGGGTTAGTTCCGAGGTCGATCGACTCGGTCAGCATCTGCGGATCCCACACGACGACCAGCCCGACGATGATGATCGCGAGCATCACAAGAAGGTCAAGCCAGCCCAGCGGCAGCCGACGACGCAGGGTTCCCGCACTGACTCCGCGAATGTTGGTGATCGCCATAACGGCGATCACCGCCACAGGAATGATCATCTCGGCCGTCGAGCTCTCTAGCTCGGACCAAAACGGCGAGAGATAGTTGGGCACGGTCGAAGCCACCAGGGCGAGCACGATCGTGTAATCGAGCAAGATCGCCCACCCGGCCACGAAGCTGACGAGTTCATCGAAGGCGAAGCGTGCAAACGACGACGCGCCACCCCGCTCGATGTGCAGCGACGAGCCTTCGACGTAGGACATGAACGTCAGGACGAAGAACACGCCGCTCGCCAGCAACACGAAGGGAGTCAGCGCGAGGCCCTGCTCTGCGATCAATCCCAGCGCGAAGTACAGCGACGACGACGCGGCGAGGTAGACGACCATGAACAGCGCGCCGGCGCCGATCCCGGCCATCGGGTTCGCCCGACCCCATGTCAGCAGTCGACCGATCATCAGAAGTCGTGCCTCAAAGTCAGATACAGCCTCAACGAGCCCATCACGGCGAGCACCGCACCAAGCAGCACGCCGCGCGCCGTTGCGCCGCCGCCCGAGGTCAACGTCACGACGATCGTGGCCAGACCGAGCACTAGCGCCAGCGAACTGAGGATGACCTTTGCCCGTCTCACCGTGCCCGCCTCATCGTGTCCACCTCATCGTGTCCACCTCACGGTGTCCGTCATTGGGGCGTCCCGACGCGATGGGCGGCCTCGGCCGGCGCGCTGGTCAGGATTACGCGGCAGGGCCGTTCGGAAAGCACCTTCTGCACGCTCGGGGGGAACAGCGCTCCCCCCAGCCCACGCTTGAGCGGCATCACCAGTGCGCGCGCATTGATCTGTTCGGCCTCGCCGACGATCCGTCGGCCGGCCTCGCCGGCGCGCACCTTCGTCCAGTGGCCGCTGACCCGCCGACCGCCGAGCACCCGGGCGCGCTCAATCGACGTGTTCGCCTTGGCCTCCGCGTCGGGCAGAGTCGCACTGATCGGCGCGTTCGCTGGCACCGTGATCGTCACGAGCACGTGGACACCACGACGACGACGCGTCGCCATCTTGACGGCTGTTTTAACCGCCTGTTCGGAGTACTCGCCGTCTTCGAACACGACCAGAATGCTGTCGTATTCCATCTCGTGGTCAACGATCGCCTTCGGCGTCGCGATCTTCACGGTCTCGGTCAGCGTCAGCCCTTGGTTGCGGCGGTAAAGGACATAGAAGACCGCGCCGATCGCGAGCCACGCCGCGCCGGCAACCAGGGTGATCAGGTCAAGCGCCGTCACGACCACCCAGAAAAGGGCCGTCGCACCGCCGCCGAAGACGGCATAGAGCGGGACCGATCTGCCGCGGAAATTGACATTCATCGGACCCTTCCAGGGCCGTTCGCGGTCTGGATACTTGAACCGCAACCTGATCACCGCGACATGGGCGACCGTAAAACTGAGCAACGCCCCGAACGCATACATCCGCGCGAGGAAGTCGGCCTTTCCCGGGATCATCGTCACGCAGGCGATCGCACCGAACACGATGATCGCGATGTAGGGCGTCTTGTAGCGCGGATGGAGCTTGCGCAGGACGGACGGGACCTGTCGGTGCTGGCCCATCGAGTAGGTCAGCCGCGAGACGCCGATGATGCCAGCGTTGGTCGCAATGAAGAGGATCGTCGCCGCGAGGATACCGACGTAGATTTCTGCCGGCGTCTGGAACATGCCTAGCCCGAGTTGTTCAACGATGCCGAGGATTGGATCACCGGCAAACCCGCCCTCTGATTCCGGCAGGCCGAGCGCCGTCTTGCCGTTAACGACCGGCATCGCGCTGAGTGCAACAGCGGGCAGGAACGCGTAAATCGCAAACACAGCGATGACGACGAGCTTCGCGGCCTGCGGAACTGTCTTTTCAAAATCTTTCGCCTCTTCTGCGAGATTGGAGATTGTCTCGATTCCCGTATACGCAACCATCCCGATCGGGATCGCGATAAGGAAGTTGTCGATGGTCGGGTACGTGCCGAAGTCGACGTTCTCGACTAGCGTGGTCGGACTAAGCACAAGGACAACGCCGACCACGACCAGCAGCACCTGCGTGAGGAAGTCGATCACCGAGAGGACGATGTTGATCTTCGCCGACTCCTGAACGCCGACGATGTTAAGGGCGCCGAGCATGATCAAAATGCCGATTCCGAAGACGATGTCCCAGGGGGCGTCTTTTAATGGCTCCCAGAACACGCCTAGGTAGTGCGGCACGAAGTACGCGCTGATCGCGGCCGTGATGATGTAGTTGAGCATCTGGCCCCAAGCCGCGAAGAACGACCAGAACTCGTTGAACGCGTGCCGTGCGAACGAGCTCGAGCCGCCGGCCTCGGGGTACATCGTGGTCGCCTCGATGTAGGTGGCAGCGGTGAAAAAGAAGATGATCCCGCTGAGGATGAATACCACCGGCGTGAGTCCGAGGGCGAAGAACGCGACCAGTCCGAGCGCGTAATAGATCGAACTGCCCACATTCCCATACGCGGTTGAGAAGAGTGCGGAAGTGCCGAGCACCCGTTCGAGCGAGTGGGACTTTGGTCTGCGCTCAGCCATCGGCCGAGGATTCTATGTGCGTCGAGGCAGCACGCGAGAGGCCGACGCAAGCGCCGGCCTCTCGGTAAATCAGTTCTGCGGTCGAACTACTCAATGACAGCAGTGCAATGACGTTTATGCAATCAGCGGGATGATTAGCAGCGCGACGATGTTCGCGACCTTGATCATCGGGTTGATCGCCGGCCCGGCGGTGTCCTTGTAGGGGTCACCAACGGTGTCTCCGGTGATCGACGCCTCGTGCGCCCCTGAACCCTTACCGCCGTGGGCGCCGTCTTCAATCAGCTTCTTGGCGTTGTCCCAGGCCCCACCGCCGTTGGTCATAGCGATCGCCATGAACAATCCGACGACGATCACGCCCATCAGCAGTCCGCCGAGCGCTTCGACGGAGAGAATTCCGACGACAGTCGTGACGACGATCGGGATCAGCGCGGGAATAATCATCTCGCGCTGAGCGGCCTTCGTGACGATGTCGACGCACTGGCCGTAGTCCGGCTTTTGCGAGCCGTCCATGATGCCCGGCTTCTCCTTGAACTGACGACGGACCTCGTCGACGACAGCGCCACCGGCGCGGCCGACGGCCTCCATCGCGAACGCGGCGAAGAGGTAAACCATGATTCCACCGATGATCAACCCGACCAGCACGGACGGGTTGTCGATCAGGAATGACGGCGGAGTCTCCATCTCGTCGATCAGCTCTTGCTTGAAGGCTGCGAAGAGGACGAGGGCGGCGAGCACGGCCGAGCCGATCGCGTAACCCTTGGTGACGGCCTTCGTGGTGTTTCCGACAGCGTCGAGCGGGTCGGTCACGGCACGGACTTCTTCGGGAAGCTCGGCCATCTCGGCGATTCCGCCGGCGTTGTCGGTGATCGGACCGAAGGCGTCGAGCGCGACGATCAGACCACAAAGCGACAGCTGAGCCATAACGGCGACGCCGATGCCGTAAATGCCGGCCAGTTCGTTGGCGGCGAGCACACCACCGACGAAGACCAGTGCCGGAGCGGCGGTCGACTGGAAGCCGGACGCGAGACCCTGGATGATGTTCGTAGCGTGGCCGGTCTCAGAGGCCTTGGCAATGCCCTTGACCGGGCCGAAGCGGGTCGAGGTGTAGTAGTCCGTGATCACAAAGATCAAACCGGTTACAGCGATACCGACGATCGTGCAGAGCCAGAGGTCCATGACGCTCGGAATACTGTCGAGCGCGCCTTCTTGCAGCACGAGGCCACCCATCATCCAATCGGTGATCGGGTAAAAAGCGGCCGCTGCGAGCACACCGGCGACGGCGACGCCCTTGTAAAGCGCGCCTTCGACATTGCCCTTCTTCGACTTGACGAAGAATGTGCCGATGATCGAGGCGAGAATCGAGACGGCACCGAGCACCAGCGGGTACAGCGCGGCCTGATCAGCGTTGGCCGTCAGGTCGAAGGTCAGGACGCCGATCAGCATTACGGCAACGGCGGTGACCGCATAGGTCTCGAAGAGGTCCGCAGCCATTCCGGCGCAGTCACCGACGTTGTCACCGACGTTGTCGGCGATCACGGCGGGGTTACGCGGGTCGTCCTCGGGGATGCCGGCTTCGATCTTGCCGACGATGTCAGCGCCGACATCGGCGCCCTTGGTGAAGATTCCTCCACCCAGACGGGCGAATACCGAGATCAGCGATCCACCGAAGCCGAGACCGATCAATGCGTCGATTGCGTCGCGCTGGTCGAAATCGAAGAACGCAGTCAGAGCGCCGTAGTAACCGGCGACGCCCAGCAGGGCGAGACCGACGACGAGCATTCCGGTGACCGCGCCACCGCGGAAGGCGACGTCGAGCGCCGGTGAGATTCCGCCACGGGCCGCCTCGGCGACGCGGGCGTTCATGCGGACCGAGACGTTCATGCCGATGTAACCGGCGGCGGCCGAAGAGCCACCTCCGATGATGAACCCGATCGCTACGGCCGGGCCGAGGTCGGGGATCAAGGCAAGAGCGGCGGCGACGACGATACCGACGATTGCGATCGACGAGTACTGGCGGTTGAGGTAGGCACTTGCGCCTTCCTGGATCGCCTTCGAGATCTCGCGCATTTTGTCGTTACCCGGCGAGAGCTTCAGCAGCGTCAGCGTGTTGAGCACGCCGTACAGCACTGCAGCGCCCGCGCAGACAAGCGCGACAACTACTCCATTGTTGATCAAAAAGTCAGACAAGACCGGAACCTTTCGTATCGGTTACAACGTTCACTGGAAACGGATGTGGGTTCTGATGAACGGATTTGGACAGCAGATTTGAACAGAGGGACTGATTTCAACAGAGGGACTGAAGAGAGATGTGGACTGTGACTTCTTCGCTTGTTAATCGCACAGGACATCTAAATATCTGCGCAATTCCGACTGCCGCGGCGCACGTAAACGTGGGCGCAGCGCGGCCGTCACCCGAAAAAGCGCGGCAAGTCTATCGAGCGTCGCGGCGCAGAGCGGATTTTGGGCAATCCGCTGCGGCTAATGCGGCGAACTCAGACGGGTGCGGTGGCTTCTGAGCCGCCGTAACTGGCGGCAGTTGCGTCGACTGCCAGGCGGAATGCCTCGCGCATCTGCATGTCGGGCGTGCCGTCGAAGTCAGCGGCCTGTTCGCGCAGCCAGGCCGTCGCGCCGTGCTTCGGCAGCTGCGGCTCAATGCCGAGCTCGGCGCGTACCGGAGCCGTCCACCCGAGTAGTCGATCAGCGATCGCGGCGGCGGGGTACTCCTCGCCGCGGTCGAGGTCGATCATCTTGCCCTCCAGCCCGAAGCGGATCGCGCGCCATAGGTTCTCCTCGAGCGCCATCCCCGTCTTCGGTTTGAGTTCAACGCCTTCGTCGTGGTCACGTGCCGCTTGGGCGACGCAGGCAACAATCAGTCCGGCCAGCGCCGTTGAATCGTGTCCCTTGGGCTGGGCGTCGCAGATCCGCACCTCGATCGTCCCATACAAGTGATGCGGTCTCACCGACCACCACAGCTGCGTCGATTCGACTACGGAGTTCGTGCGAATCAGAAACTCGACGAAGTCTTGGTAACCGCGCCAGTCACCGAATGGCTCTGGAATGCCACAGCGGGGGAACATCCGGGTGAAAAGCTGTGTGCGAGCGGACGCGAGCCCGCTGTCTCGCCCTTCCGTAAACGGAGAGCTCGCAGAGACCGCGAGCAACTCGGGCAAGAGTTCGCGGACACGGTCGCTAACGGCGATCGCGCGGTCAGCTCCTTTCACGCCGACGTGCACGTGCAGGCTGAAGGTGTTGTTGCGCCAGGCGACGTAACGCAGTCCGTCCTCGACCCGGCGGTAGTGCTCGGTGTCGATTATCGACTGATCCTGCCAGCGGCTCCACGGGTGAGCGCCGATCGCTCCGAGCCGCACGCCGTGATCGCCCGCCAGCTTAAACAGCTTCTCGCGGTGTACCTCCTGCAACGCGACTGCATGCGGGAAGTTCTCACCGCGACCCGAGCGGATCTCGATCTCTGACGAAATTAACTCACCGGCGACCGAGACCTCGAGATCCTCGTCTTCCTGGGCAGCGTCGTAGAGTTCACCGAAACGCGGCGTCAGCTCCAGCGTGTCGCGATCGAGGATCTGAAACTCCTCTTCGAGACCGACCGTGAAGTCGGTCGAACTTTCGAACAGCTCGCGAGCCTTGTTTAGATCAAGTGACATCGACCACGCCTCGTGCGACGGTGTTAACTCGGCTGGGTATGACTAGGCCAGGTAGAAGTAGAGAGCGTAAAGCAGGTCGACGGCAGGGCTGGAAGTGTGGACAGTGACTTCCTGCGGAACGTCTAGCAGCGCGTCGCTGTAGTTGAAAATGATCGTCACGCCGGCGGCGACCAACTGGTCGGCGACGGCCTGAGCGGAGCTTGCCGGAACCGCGATCACTCCGACGACGATGTCCTCGTCGATCACCGTCTGGTGAAGCTGATCGGCCGGCTGCACGGTCGCGTTGCCGGCCTTCGTGCCGACCTTTTTGTCGTCGTTGTCGAAAACCGCTTTGACTTCGAATCCGTGATCAGCGAAGACCTCCGAGCCGGCGATCGCCTTACCGAGATGCCCGGCACCAAACAGCGCGATGTTGTACTTCACGGCGGTGTGCAGGATTGCGCGGATTTGTTCGATCAGGAAATCGACGTTGTAGCCAACGCCGCGCTTGCCGAACTTGCCGAACCCGGATAGGTCGCGGCGGATCTGCGTCGGATTGACGTGGGTGAACCGCGCCAGCTCCTGCGAACTGATCGTGTTCTTATCCATCTTCTTGGCCTGCGTCAGCACCTGCAGGTAACGCGAGAGTCGCGCGGCAACGCCCAGTGAGAGCCGTTCGCCGTCGAGTCCAGCGAGAAATCCCTTCGCAGCGTCGGGCTTGTCCCCGGACTCGTGCGGCTTGCTGGATTTGATCTCGGTGGGGCTCATCAGGTAGGGCCGGGGAGAATCCCGGCGGACAGTCGCGGCAACCTTAGTAACTATCGCTGAACGTGTTCGTCGATCACCACGAGTGCTCGTTGCAGTCCACCGTCACGGAACTGATCGAGTCGCAACAGCTCCTCGCCGTCGAACTCGAAGACGGGAATCAGTTCGAGATAGCGGCGGTGCAGGTCGTCGTCGCCTTCGATGTCGATCGGTTCGATGCGCACTCGGCCGTCGTCAACCAGCAGCTGATGTGCCAGCGCCAGTGCCTCGTCGCAGAGGTGGCAGCCGTTACGCGTGTAGACCCGCAAGATCATGCCGACAGTGGCTCGGAGCGGCCACTCGGGTAAGCGTCGAGTGCCGCGAAAGCGGGATACGCAACGGCTTCGCGCTCCATTGCCGCCGCGGCGATCATCGCTGCGTTGTCGGTGCAAAACTCGGTCGGCGGGACCTTCACCGCTACGCCGAGTTGCTTGACACTTTCACGCAGCAGCGAGTTGGCCGCCACTCCACCCCCGATCGCGACCCGCTCGATACCGGTCGCCTCGACGGCGTGGCCGATGCGCTTCACCAGCATCTCGATGACCGCCCGTTGGTATGAGGCCGCCAGATCGGCCTTGATCCCCTCGAACTGCCCCTCAGGCAGGTCGCGCAGGCGATAGAGCAATGAGGTCTTGACGCCGCTGAAGCTGAAATCGAGGTCACCGACGTAGGTCCGCGGAAACTCGTAAGCCGTCGGATCGCCCGTCCGTGCGAGCCGGTCAAGCGCAGCACCGCCCGGATATCCCAGCCCGAGTAGGCGAGCGCCTTTGTCAAACGCCTCCCCCGCCGCATCGTCGGTCGTCTGGCCGATGATCTCGTAGCTTGAGCGTTCGGTCACGCGCGCGAGGAACGTGTGTCCGCCGCTGGCGACCAGGCAAACAAACGGCGGTTCGAAGGCGGCAGGCTCGAGGAAGTTCGCCGCGACATGCGCGTGCAGATGGTCAACCGGGATCAACGGCTTACCTGCCGCTGCGGCCAAGGCCTTGGCATAGGAAAAGCCGACGAGAAGCGTTCCGATCAATCCAGGACCGCGCGTCGCGGCGATCGCGTCGACCTCATCGAGTGTGATGTCGGCTTCTTCCAGGGCGGCCGCCAGCACGTCGTCGAGCAGTTCGAGATGCCGGCGCGAAGCGACCTCTGGAACGACACCGCCGAAGCGATCGTGGTCCATCTGTGACGCGATCTCGTTGGCGAGCACGGCGCGATCGCGTGTGACTACGGCGACACAGGTGTCGTCGCAGGAAGTCTCGATCGCGAGGATCACCGATGGCCCTTCCACTGGGTCGGGTTGCCGACATTCGGCGGCACGAACTCAGGATCGGTACTGCGCCACATGATTAAAGCGTCCTCGCGGTTGTCGGCGTAGTAGCCCGGTCGAATACCGGCCGCCCGAAACCCGCTGCGCTCGTACATCTTGATCGCGGCGTCGTTGCTTGCTCGAACCTCAAGGGTGTAGTGCGTGCGCTCGGAATCGGCCAGCCTAAATAGTTCCCGCAGCAGAGTCGTGCCAAGCCCGAGGCGCCGGACATCCGGATCTACCGACACGTTCATGACGTGCCAGACCTGTGCGTAGCGTGCCGTGATCATGTACGCCACGAGCTCGTCGTCGCGCGTGACCGCGAGACAGATGCTCGAGGCCTTCGAAAGTTCGAGCACGAACATTGCCGATGACCACGGAGTCGGAAAACAGCGCTTCTCGATCTGAAGTGCGTCGGCGATATCCGACAGTTCCATGCGCCGCAGTTCGAACGGGATCTCCTCCGGCCTCGCGTGCATCACTTCACCGCCCCCGACAGCCACCGCTCACGCGAGCTGGCCTTCGCGTCCGGCTCACGGATGTAGTTCGGGACGACCTGATCGACGGGCAGCGGCGAGAGCCGGGCCGCAACTTCAACCAGCAAACGAGCGCTGACGACGTGTCGCGGGTCGTCATCGGGCGCGACTTCGAGACCGGCCCCCTCCAGCGCCGCGCGAAGCTTGACCGCGCCGTCGCCGAGCGCCAGCGGTGGCGAGTCACCCGTGGCCAGTCGGGCGACGATGGCGAGCAGGTCGTCGGGCTGTGCGACGGCATCGGGAGCGCAGGACTCGTCTCCGGAGGGTTCGCGGAAGAACAACTCACCCCGTCGCGCGTCGAGAATCGCGAGAGTCGGGCTTGCGACAGCCGCAGCCAACGCGGCCAGCGATGAAACTGGTGTCAATGGCAGATCGCGAGCTGTTGCGATCGCTCGCGCGGTCGCCAGTCCGATCCGCAGGCCGGTGAACGCACCCGGCCCGACACCGACGACCACGCCGTCGAGGTCTGACCAGTCGAGTTCGGCCGCGGTCAGCATCGCGATCGCTGTCGGCAGCAGCTCGGTGGTGTGGGCCGGTTGTTCGAACATTCGTGCTGGCGGCGGATGATGCTCAAAGCTCTGCCCGTCGGCGCGCGTCACGCATACAGAACAGGCCGCCGTTGCGGTGTCGAAACCGAGAACGTTGACGCCATCGGTCATGCCGCGACCTCACCGGTTGAGGAGTCACGGTCGCGCCACTGAACCTTCAGTTCACGCGAATCGCCGCCGGCATGATCGATCTCGACGATCGCGCGTAGCCGAGGAAACTCGATCAGTTCGTCGTGCGGCCACTCGACAAACGCTATGCGTTGATCGGTAAGAAAATCATCGAGTGTCGCCTCGTCGCCGATCGCGAGTCGATCGAGCCGGTAGAGATCGAGGTGCGCAACCTCGACGCCGTCTGCACCGCCGTGCACGTTGCCGATAGCGAACGTCGGGCTAGTCACCGGACCGACCACGCCGAGCGCTCTGGCCGCGGCACGGGCGAACGTCGTTTTGCCGCTACCCAAGTCGCCGGAAAGCAGCACCAGATCGCCCGGCCGCAGCCGCGCGGCGAACTGCGCGGCGAACTTTTCGGTGTCTGACGGGGACGTCGTGATGATCGTCTGATCGTCCAAGGGTTGAGCGTAACCAGCGTCCGCGGGCGGCGTAACTTATTGGCACGAACGGCGGATCGATCGAGGCCCTTGCCAACATCGGCTCGTCGTTCTATAGTTGTACGCAGCCGTCACCAAATGGGACGGACTCACACAAGCAGTATTCACACAGCCACAAGCAGTACCCAAACAGCCACAGGCAGTACCCAAACAGCCACAAGCAGTACCCAAAACAGCCACAAGCAGTACCCAAAACAGCACGAACCCCGCGTTTCGTCCGGTATCGCAAGAACTGGAACGAATGATTTCTCAAGATCACCACCGCGCTGCGCACCCCGATGTGCGCGTAATCCACAGTGTCGCCGAACTGCGCGACGAGTTGGACCGTTTCCGCATGGCCAGCCTCAGTGCGAGCATCGGCTTAGTGCCGACGATGGGCGCGTTGCACGAGGGACACCTCTCGCTGATTGACCGCTCCGACGCCGAGTGCGACCTGACCGTCGTGTCGATCTTCGTCAATCCGACGCAGTTTCGCCCCGGTGAGGATCTTGATCGCTACCCCCGGCAACTGCAGGCCGACATCGAACTAGCGGCCGCACGCGGCGCAGACGTAATCTTCGCCCCCTCCGCCAGCGAGGTCTACCCCGACGGATTCGCCACCAACATCGCGATCCGCGGAATTACAGACACACTTTGCGGCGCCGCCCACCGCCGCGGTCACGAACACTTCGACGGCGTCGCCACCGTCGTCGCGAAACTCTTCAACATGGTCCAGCCCGACCGCGCGTACTTCGGTCAGAAAGACGCTCAGCAGGTCGCGGTGATCAAACGTCTCGTGCGCGATCTCGACTTCCGTGTTGAAGTGGTCCCGTGTCCGACGGTCCGCGAAGCAGACGGCCTGGCGATGAGCTCACGCAACGTCTACCTCTCCCCGAAGCAGCGCTCACGCGCGCTCGGCTTGTTCGCAGCGCTCGCTGCCGCACGCGATCTGCTCGCCAACGGCGAGACCAGCGCGGCCGCATTGACTGGTGTCGCCCGCGACGCCCTCTCCGGAATCGACAGCGTCGAGTACTTCGAGCTCGTCGACCCCGACACGCTCGCCCCGGTCTCACGTATCGACAGGCCGGTGCTGGCCGTGATTGCTGCACGCGTCGGCGACACACGTCTGATCGACAACTTGCTGCTCGACCCGACGGCGACGCCGCACGGTTCAGCCGCCGGCGACAGTGACGCCGGCGACATTTCAATCACCACACAAATCCCGCTTACCACACAAACCCCGCAAGGAGCAGTCATCTGATGCAACGGCAGATGCTCAAGAGCAAGATTCACCGCGCAACGATCACTGACTGTGATCTCCACTATGTCGGCTCGATCACGATCGACGCCGATCTGCTGGATCAGGCGAACATTCTCGAGAACGAGCTCGTACATGTGCTCGACATCGACAACGGTGCCCGCTTCGAGACCTACACGATCGCCGGCGAGCGCGGTAGCGGCATGATGCAGGTCAACGGTGCGGCAGCCCGGCTGGTCGCGCGCGGCGACAAGATCATCGTCGTCACCTACGCGACCTACGACGAAGCCGAACTAAAAGACCACTCACCGATCGTCGTGCACGTCGACGACGACAACAACGCCGTATCGGTCGACTCCGAAGTGGCCAAGCTGCTTGGCAGCTCGATCGTCGGCGACCCGCGCGAACGCAACCAGATCTGATTCGGAGGAACCACGATGAGCTCCCGTCCCGCCGACAAGCACACCGGTCACGCGACCGCGACAGAGACCCCGGCCCGCCGCCCGATCACGATCACCAGCCTGCAGGAAAAGAAGGCGCTTGGCGAGCCGATCACGATGGTCACCGCTTACGACTATCCGAGCGCGACGGTCGTCGACGAGGCCGGCATCGACATGGTCCTAGTCGGCGACTCAGCGGCGATGGTCGTGCTCGGCTATCCAAACACGACACCGGTTTCGATGGATGAGATGGTGATGCTTGCCGCAGCGGTGCGACGTGGGCTCAAACACCCGTTCCTCGTGGGCGACATGCCGTTCGGTAGCTACGAATCGTCGAACGAACTAGCGGTCGCAAACGCCCAGCGGTTCGTCAAGGAGGCCGGTTGTGACGCAGTCAAGCTCGAGCGCGGCGGTGCTTCAGCCGAACGTGCGAAGGCGATCGTAGATTCCGGAATTCCCGTGATGGGTCACGTCGGACTCACGCCACAGAGCGCCGTGCAGCTCGGTGGATATCGCGCGCAGGGCCGCACGGCCGCAGCCGCTCAAGCCGTAATTGAAGCGGTACTGCAGCTACAGGACGCGGGCTGCTTCGCCGTCGTTCTCGAATGTGTGCCGTCTGAACTGACGGCGGCACTGATGCCGATGCTTGAGATCCCCGCGATCGGGATCGGCGCCGGCCCGGACGCGGACGGCCAGGTACTCGTTTACCACGACCTTTTGGGCATCTGGGACGGTCGGCCGGCGAAGTTCGTTCGCCAGTACGCCCAGATCCGCGAGGCGATGGTTGACGGTGTTCGTGCCTACACCAACGAGGTGCGCTCGCGCGCCTACCCGGCACCGGAGCACGAGTACGAGATGTCGCCGGACGAAGCGCGACAGCTGAGCGCATGGGCTCGTTCACGTGCGGTTGTACCGATCGACGCACACTGATCGGTCACTTACTCGCCCATCACTACTTTTTGTACCCGCTGGCACTGTCTCCCTGGCCAAGTTTAGAAGGCCCGAAAACTTTGCCAATTTTCCCCTTGACTGCCGTGTAATGGGTCGTGTATGCTTCGATTTCGTCGGTCAGAGCTGGTGGTTGACCGCGTGAAACTCGGTATCGATGACCCCGTCGATATCCTGCTCAAGAAGTACATAACTAGGTTTATGTCTTGGCGGTATACCGGTCTGGCCCGTGTTACTTAGGCTGATCCCGGCCCGGCGGGTTGACCGAAAGGAATCAGGAATACATGAGCGCCGAAACCACAGTCGTTGTGGTGGATGACCACGAGGTGTTGCGCGCAGGATTGCGCTACGTCCTCGAACCGCACAACATCAAGGTTGTCGGAGATACCGCTGAACTTGACGAAGCCAAAGAGCTCGTCGCCAGTCGCCGCCCCGATGTCGTAGTCGTCGACGTTCGACTCGCCGACAAGGACGGCGTCGAACTGATCAAAGATCTTTCCCGCAAGCGCACCCGCGTGATCGCTTACAGCGGTTACCGCGATGACCGCCTGCTGGCCCGCGCGATCGACGCCGGAGCAATGGGTTTCGTCGTCAAAGACGGGTCGGCCGCCGAACTCGTCGAGAGCATCATCACCGTTTCGCAGGGCCGCCGCTGGTTGTCCCGTCCGATGAGCGATCAAGAGGTCGGCGAGGCGATTCAGGTCAAGCTGCCGATGCTTTCTCGCCGCGAACGCGAGATTCTCGGACTGCTCTCGAAGGGTCGCTCGACCGAAGATGTCGCCGAAGAGCTGTCACTCAGCGCTCACACCGTGCGAACGCACGTCAAGAACGCAATGCGCAAGCTCGAGGCTTCGACGCGCGCTCACGCGGTCGCGATCGCACTGCGCGAGCTCTCCATTCGCTAGCCGGCCGCCGGGTACTCGATCTGCTTGATCACTTTCGCCGGCACGCCGGCGGCGATCGTGTACGGCGGGATGTCGGTAGTGACGACGCTGTTGGAGCCGATCACGCAACGATCGCCGATCGTCACGCCGGACGTCACAACGACGTTGGCACCGAGCCAGACGTTTGTACCGATCCGAACTGGGCCCTTGCTGGTGAAACCCTGCCACGGCACCGGCAACTCCGGATCGTCGAAGCGATGCGCGGCATCACCGATGAAGCAGCCGTTGGCGATCATCGTGTGATCGCCGATCGTGATCTCGTCTTGCGCGGCGAGCATCACGCCGAAGTTGAGGAAACAATTGGCACCGATTCGGATCTGCGCCGCGTCGAGATTAAGGGTGAGCCAGCAGTGCGGCTCGAGGTGCGTGTTCTCACCGACCTCTAAGCGCCCACTGTTAAAGCCCTCGAGGATCTCGCCGCTGATCGGCAGCCGTGCGAACGCGCGACGGGACGCGAACTCGCGCATGATCTTCCGGCGGTTGAGCCAGCGATCGTTGCGGTCGTACCAGCGGTGCCTCTGGCGGTAGAGCTTGCGGTCGGCGCGGCTGAGCATCGAGCCAGCCTAACGCGGAGCCGGGCCGGACGTTAGGCCGTGGTCTTGGCGCGTGACTGTGGCCGCTTGCCGTTGCCGGCGGGCGTCTGCGATTCGGACGCGGCTGCGGTCGTTGGGTCGGACTTGCCGTTCGAGCCAGACTTGTCACCTGGACCGGAATGGCCACTTGGACCGGACTTGCCATTTGGACCGGAATGGCTGCTGGGGCCTGGCTTGACGATCGGCGCTTGCGCGGTGACCATCTCGCGCAGGAACTGACCGGTGTAGGAACGGTCGATACCGGCGACCTCTTCCGGGGTGCCGACCGCGATGATCTCACCGCCGCCGTCGCCGCCCTCGGGGCCGAGATCGATCAGCCAGTCGGCTGTCTTGATCACGTCGAGGTTGTGTTCGATGACGACCACGGTGTTGCCGGTGTCGACGAGACGCTGAAGCACGAGCAGCAATCGCTCGATGTCGGCGAAATGCAGGCCGGTGGTCGGTTCGTCGAGGATGTAGAGCGTGGTGCCGGTCGCGACGCGGGCCAGCTCGTTGGCAAGTTTGACGCGCTGCGCCTCGCCGCCCGAGAGCGTGGTGGCAGGCTGCCCAAGGTGGACGTACCCGAGGCCAACGTCGTTGAGAGTCTTCAGTCGCCGCTGAATCTTTGGCACCGGTTCGAAGAACTCGCCGGCCTCCTCGATCGTCATGCCGAGCACGTCGGCGATGTTCTTGCCCTTGTAGCGGACTTCGAGCGTCTCGCGGTTGTAGCGCTTGCCGTGACACTGTTCGCAGGGCACATAGACGTCAGGCAGGAAGTGCATCTCGATCTTGATCTGGCCCTCCCCTCTGCAGACCTCGCAGCGACCGCCCTTGACGTTGAAACTGAAACGACCCGGCTTGTAGCCACGGGCTCGGGCCTCTTGCGTTCTGCTGAACAGATCGCGGATCAGGTCGAAGACGCCCGTGTAGGTGGCAGGGTTGGAGCGCGGCGTGCGGCCGATCGGTGACTGGTTGATGTCGATGATCTTGTCGAGCTGTTCGAGCCCGAGGATCTTGTCGTGCTTGCCCGGCCGCTGACGCGTCTTTTGCCTGAAGGCGATGCCGGCCGCGCGGTTAAGAATGTCGTTGACGAGCGTGGATTTGCCTGATCCGCTGACGCCGGTCACGCAGCAGAACACGCCGACCGGAAAACGCGCGTCGACATCTTTGAGGTTGTGCTGCGTCGCGCCCGTCACATCGATCCAGCCGCGCGGATCACGGCGCGCTTCGGGCACTGCGATCGTGCGCTTGCCCGACAGGAACTGCCCGGTCAAAGACTCCTTGACCTTGCCGATCTCTTTGGCTGTGCCCTGTGCGACGATCTCGCCGCCGTGTTCGCCGGCGCCAGGCCCGAGGTCGACGATCTGGTCGGCGGCGAGCATTGTGCCCTCGTCGTGTTCGACGACGATCACGGTGTTGCCGAGATTGCGAAGCCGTTGGAGGGTCGCGATCAGGCGCTCGTTGTCTCGTTGATGCAGGCCGATCGACGGTTCGTCGAGGATGTAGAGCACACCGACGAGACTCGACCCGATCTGCGTCGCCAAGCGAATGCGCTGGGCTTCGCCGCCCGAGAGTGTCGACGCGGTGCGGTCCATCGATAGATAGCCAACGCCGACGTTGACGAGAAACCGCAGACGCTCTTGAATCTCTTTGAGAATCAATCGAGCGACCTGACGCTCGATTTCACTCAACTTGACGTTCTCGATCCACTCGAGTGCGGACTCGGCAGATTTGTTCGAGAACTCGTGAATGCCGCAGCCGTCGACGCGCACGCTTTGGGATTCCGGGCGCAGACGCGCGCCGTCGCATGCGGGGCACGGACTGAGCGACGTGACCTGCTCGATCAGTTCACGCGTGCTGTCGGCCTCGGTCTCCTTGTAGCGGCGCTCAATCGAAGGGATGATCCCCTCGTAGCGAGCCATGTAGGTGCGGTTCTGGTTGCGGCGGCTGGTGTAGTTGACTCGGACACGCTCGTCGCCGAGACCGTTCATGAAAACATCTTTCGCATCTTCGGGCAACTCGCGCCACGGGACGGAGGTATCGACCCCGAGGTGCTCGCCGATCGCGGCGGCCAGTTTGTCGAAGTGCATGCTGAACGGCAGTAGCCAGCCGCTGACCGCCCCATCGCCGATCGCCTTGTTGTGATCCTGCACGACGAGCTCGGGGTCGACGACGCGTTGGAAGCCGAGGCCGTGGCAGGTTTCGCAGGCGCCGTGAGGCGAGTTGAAAGAGAAAATCCGTGGTTCGAGCTCGGGCATCGAGCTGCCGCAGTTCATGCAGAGGAACTTCTCTGAGTAGAGAGTCGACTCGCCGGGCTCGTCGTCGGTGCCGATGCGCTCGATCTCAACTAGGCCGTCGGCGAGGCTGACTGCTGTTTCGATTGAGTCGGCTAGCCGCTTGCGCAGATCTGGGCGCATCGTCAAGCGGTCGACGACTACTGCGATGTCGTGTTTGTATTTCTTGTCGAGCATTATCGACTCGTCGTCGTCGAGCCGGCGAATCTCACCGTTGACGCGCACACGCACGTAGCCGTCGGTGCGGAGTTGCTCGAACAACTTCGTGTACTCGCCCTTACGACCGCGCACGACCGGAGCGAGCACGAGAAACTTGGTGCCGTCTTCGATCTCGAGCACGCGGTCGATGATCTGTTCGGCCGACTGCGCCTCGATCGGCTCGCCGCAGCTGTAGCAAAAAGGGTGGCCGACGCGGGCCCAGAGCAGACGCAGGTAGTCGTAGATCTCGGTGACGGTGCCGACCGTCGAGCGGGGGTTACGCGAACTCGTTTTCTGGTCGATCGAGATTGCCGGGCTGAGCCCTTCGATCGAGTCGACGTCAGGCTTCTCCATCAAGCCGAGGAACTGACGCGCGTACGACGAGAGCGACTCGACGTAGCGGCGCTGCCCCTCGGCATAAATCGTGTCGAACGCGAGCGAGGACTTACCGCTGCCGGACAAACCGGTGATCACGATCAATGCGTCGCGCGGCAGTTCTAACGAGATGTCTTTGAGGTTGTGCTCGCGCGCGCCGGCGATCACCATGCGGTCGCTGAAGGCCGTGCCTTTGCGCGGCTCGCTGTTGTCATCTCTCAGCTCTGCGGGAGCTGGTGAGGTCGCGGATTTGCTGGTTTTTGCCATTCGGAAGAGAGTATGCGTCGGGTAGTTCGCGCCATCCGGACACCGCAAAATCGCCGTCCGCACGCGCTTGCGCCATCATAGGGACGGCCTCGGAGGGAACATATGTTCGTGTAACGGCCCGATCGCCGATTACGCGGCGCGGCGTGGGTCTTCGGTTTCGATGAAGCCGAACTCGGCGAAGGCGTCCGCGTCAGTCGTCAACAGCCGCGAAACACCGAGTCTGCGTAGCCGCACGGCCTGTAGCGCCGGATCAAGCCGATCCGCAGGTAATTCATGCTCGCGCAGGAGCGACAACGCGGCGACGAGATCATCGTTGCTGAGATCCGCTATCTCGACGTTGGCCGCCGATGCGAACTCGTTGCAGAGGTCGGTCACTTGCGGCAGTGTCGGCGCGTTCTCAAACCGCGTTGTATCGGTCACGGTCTCGACAAACGCGCTGATCGCGTTGGCGACGATCACAAGCTTGTCGTCGTCGAGCGCCCGTTCGATCGCCTCGGCGCAGTCGCGCTGCCCCGGGCCCTCGCCCGCGTAGGCGGCGATCAACACGCCCGTGTCGACGGCGGTTTTCATCGGCGAGGCCGACCGCCCCTGCTGGTCTGTCCGTCATCACCGAGCGGTCGCACGCCCGGGAACGGGCGGACTCGCGTCAAGCGCCGGCCACTGCCCATCGAGTCCCGGTAGCTGAGCATCGCCTCACGAATCAGGCTCGCAATCGACTTGCTCGTGCGCACGGACTCGGCACGAAATGCTTCGTAGTCGTTTTCCGATACTGAAAGTGATATAGTTTTCATATTGGTAACGATATCGGATTTCGCGGCAAAGCAGTCGTCGACCTCCCTCCCACGTCAAACTGGGACGGCGATTGCAGAAACCAAGGGCTCAGAAGCGTTACGAAGAACCAGCAGTACGCAATCTCAAGCAGCATTAGTCAGGCCCCGCTCCGGCGGGGCCTTTCTTTTGCGCGGTCGTACAGCAGCTAGATGCGCGCGTTCAGGTCTTTGAGTTCGTCGCGCAGTTCGGCTGCGCGTTCGAACTGGAGTTGCTCTGCGGCGGCGAGCATGTCTTCTTCGAGCGAGGCGATTTTCATGTGCAGATCCTCATCACTCATCGACTCGATCTCGGCCGCCCGCCTGGCCTTGGCGGCCGCGCGTGCCGGCACTTTGGCGCCGCCGGTGATGAAGTCGGTCATCTCGCCCACGCGCTTGGCGATAGTCGTCGGCGTGATGCCGTGCTTCTCGTTGTGAGCGACCTGCTTTGCACGGCGGCGGTCGGTCTCGCCGATCGTCGCCTCCATCGCGCGCGTCATCCGATCGGCGTACATCATCACCGTGCCGTTGACATTTCGCGCTGCACGCCCAACAGTCTGGAGCAACGCGGTCTCGCCACGCAGGAAGCCCTCCTTGTCGGCGTCGAGGATGCCGACCAGCGAAACCTCCGGCAGATCGAGCCCTTCGCGCAGTAGGTTGACGCCGACCAGCACATCGAACTCGCCGAGCCGCAGATTGCGGATGATCTCGATGCGCTCAAGCGTGTCTACGTCGGAGTGCAGGTAGCGAACCTTGAAGCCGAGCTCGGTCAGGTACTCGGTCAGATCCTCGGCCTGCTTCTTGGTCAGTGTCGTGACCAGTGTGCGCTCCTCAACCTCAACGCGTTTGCGGATCTCGTTCATTAGGTCATCGACCTGGTTGCGGGTCGGCCGCACGATGATCGCCGGATCGACGACACCGGTCGGGCGAACGATCTGCTCCGCGATCCGCGAAGAGTGGTTGCGCTCGAAGTCACCGGGCGTCGCGCTGACAAAGAGGACCTGGTTGACGTCCTCCATGAACTCGTCGAACGTCTGCGGCCGATTGTCGAGCGCGCTCGGCAGGCGAAATCCGTAGTCGACCAGTGTCTCCTTGCGTGAGCGGTCGCCAGCGTACATCCCGCGAATCTGCGGGACGGTCTGGTGTGATTCGTCGATCAGCGTGATGAAATCGTCAGGGAAGTAGTCGATCAGACAGAACGGGCGGTCGCCCGGCATCCGGCCGTCGAGGTGACGCGAGTAGTTCTCGATGCCGCTGCAGAAGCCGAGCTCGCGCATCATCTCCATGTCGTAGCGCGTGCGCTGCTTGAGGCGTTGGGCTTCGAGCAGCTTGTCCTCGGCCTCGAACTGCCGCAGCTGCACGTCGAGTTCGGCACCGATCGTGCCGAGCGCGCGCTCGATCGTGTCGCGCGACGTCGCGTAGTGCGTCGCCGGCCAGAGCGAGACGTAGTCGATCTTGCCGAAATGCTCACCGGTCAGCGGGTCGAAGCGCTCGATCGACTCGATCTCGTCGCCGAACATTCCAATGCGGTAGGCGCTGTCGGCGTATGCCGGATAGAGCTCGACGGTGTCGCCGCGCACGCGGAACGACCCCCGCTCGAGCACGGTGTCGTTGCGCCGATACATCATCGCCACCAGTTTCTCAAGCACGAGATCGCGTGGAATCTCCTCACCAACAGAGAAGAGCAAGTGCGATTGCTCGTACATCGCCGGCGAACCGAGACCGAAGATGCAGCTGACCGAGGCGACAACGATCGTGTCGCGCCTGGTGAACAGCGCCGCGGTCGCCGCGTGACGTAGACGGTCGATCTCCTCGTTGACCTGGCTGTCCTTGTCGATGAAGAGGTCTTTGCTCGGGACGTACGCCTCTGGCTGGTAGTAGTCGTAGTAGCTGACGAAGTACTCGACGGCGTTGTCGGGGAAGAACTCGCGCAGCTCGTTGCACAGCTGGGCGGCAAGGGTCTTGTTGTGGGCGATCAACAGTGCAGGCCGTTGAACCTCTTCGATGATTGTCGCCATCGTGAAGGTCTTGCCAGTGCCGGTCGCTCCCAGCAGGGTCTGAAAACGATCGCCGCTATTGAGGCCCTCGACGAGCATGTCACGCGCCTGCGGCTGGTCTGCGGTTGGCGTGTATTCGGTGTTGAGGACGAACTTGCCCGTGGTCGCTGTGGCCATCGCATCAGGTTACGAATTCGAAACGACAGCGTTGCCTGTTGGCCAACTGCCCGCGGCGTCGGCACATGCCCTTGGTAGTTTGGTCACGAATGGATGCTCTCACCGGATCTGCCGGGACCCGATCGACCCGCACGACGCAAGACGCGAAGCGGATCCTGCCGAGATCAGTAGTGGTCGCCGCGACCGTCGTATTGCTTAGCTCTTACTCCGCCGCCGCCCAGACCCAGCTCGGCCAGATTGCACCCACAACCGATGGCGGCGACTGCGGTGTCGCCTGTGCAGCAGTTCAGGAGGCGAGCGCGATCTCATCGCCGAGCTACGCGATTCCGGCCAACGGCGTGATCACCGCTTGGACGATCCGAACCGGCCTGCCCGTCGAGCCAGGGGACCTAGCGGCTCTGCGGATCTATCGGGCGACAACCGCCGCCGACTATCTAGTCGTCAGCGAGCACGTTAAGCCCTTGACCAGCCCGGGAATCACGGGCGGTCGCGTCGAGAGCTTTCCGGCCCGCGTTGTCGTTACTGCGGGCGATCGAATCGGACTGCGGCTACAGCTCGCTGGCACCACCCGTTTCAGTTTCTCCGCCGGGGCTCTGCTCGGTGACAACGTTCGGTCAGTGGCCGGAGCAGGCGTCCAGGGCGTCGGTAGCACCGAGACGATGGCCCAGACCACGACGACACGAGCCAACATCGCGGCAACGTGGGAGCCGGATGCAGACTCCGATGGATACGGCGACGACTCGCAGGATGCCTGTCCCACCAACGGCGCAACGCAGAGTCAATGCGGCGGCGTGGTTTCGATTCCGGACATTTTCCCGCCCGCCATCACGAGACTAAAGACGGCCTACAAGCGATTTCGGATCAAGCCGCAGGGCGCGGTCGTCGCGGGCAAGCGCGCTCACCCCGGGACCACGCTCAGTTTGATCCTCTCAGAGGCCGCGACGGTGCGCTTCTCGATCGACAAAGGCTTCCGCGGCAAGAGCGTCGGCGGCACCTGCGTCCGGCCGACGCGCAAGAACACGCGTGCAAGATCGTGCACGCGCTACATCGCCGTGCACTTTTTCGATCGCGCGGGGACGATCGGCCCAAACGCGTATCCCTACTCGGGCCGCTACGCCAGCCAGGGCAATGTCGGTACCCTCCGCCCCGGTCCGTTTAGGCTGACCGCGCTCGCGACCGATGCCGCCGGCCATGTCAGCTCGGCTCAGTCAATTCGGTTCCGCGTCCGTCGCTAACCGAAGCGCCCGCGGCAAGTGGCGACTTTTAGATCGTCAACTCGCGCGCATACTCATCTTTGTACTGCTTGCGCGCTTCGAGCACGTCGTCGACGTACTTACGTGTTTCCGGAAACGGGATCTCGTCGGTGTCGGTGATCTTCCCGCCGGACTTGCCGCTCTCGTCGAGCCAGTGCTTGACCCGGCCTTCGCCGGCGTTATAAGCGGCTAGGGCCGTGATCTCGTCGCCGTCGTACTGCCTCAGCAAGTAGGCGAGGTAATACGAGCCGTAGGCGATGTTGATCTGCGGCGACGCGAGATCGCCGGTCTCGAACTTGGTGCCACCGCTCAGCCCGGCGATGTACTTGGCCGTCGCGGGCAGGATCTGCATTAGACCCTGCGCGCCTGCGTGCGATGGGCGCGGTCTGAAGCCGGATTCGCGGTAGATCACGGCAGCGATCAGCGCTGGATCGAGACCTTTGTCGCGGGCCTGTTGACGAATGATGTCGTCGTGACGTAGCGGCAGCGCGAGTTCGCGAATGCCCTTCTCCAGCAACCCAGAGATCAGATATCCAACGCCACCGACGACGGCGAGCACCGTGACCAGCGCGATCGCGCGACGCTTGAGCGTGTTGCGCCGACGTCGTCGGGCGATTTTGGCCTCGCGACTGTACATCTGGCTGATTCTGGCAAGCGCCTCGGCGTGCGCCGCCGTTATCCGCCGCCGACCACAGCGAAGACGTCGAGCATTAGTCCGAGCTGTGCTCGCAACTCGTCGAGCGTGCCGTCATTGACGATCTCGTAATCGGCCCGCTCGGACTTTTCTGTACTGCTCATTTGGCGCTCATCGCGCGCGTCGAGCTCACTGATGCCCGTACCCCGATCGACGGCACGTTGCTTGCGGGTCTCGTCGGCGAGCACGATCGCCACGGTCTGGTCGAACGCCTGGTCCATGCCCGATTCAAAAAGCAGTGGAACCTCGACGACAATCGCACGCGGCGGCGGATCCATCGCCTCGCCGGCCGTCTTGAACTCAAAGATCTTCTTTCCCACCAGCGGCCAGATCATTTGTTCGAGCCACGAGCGCGCCTCGGGCTCCGCGAATACGGCCGCAGCGACCGCTTCACGATCGACCGAGCCGTCGGGCGCAAGAACGTCGGCGCCCAATCGCTCGGCAACCTGGTCCACGACCAGCGGATCCTCGTAGAGGTCGTGGACGACCTGATCGGTCGACAACGTCGCCGCGCCGAGCTTGTTCAGCTCGGCGAGCGCCGTCGACTTACCGGACGCGATCGCGCCGGTCAGTCCGATGAACGGCGGCCGTTCCCGGCCAGCATCCATGCGTTAAGCGGTCGTTTCGGCGTCGACTACTGCCGGTTCGGCGTCTTCGGCTTCGGCGTCTTCGGCGGCGTCAGCTTCGGTGGCGGCGTCAGCTTCGGCTGCGACGTCAGCTTCGGCCGGGGCTTCTTCAGCCGGAGCTTCTTCAGCTGCAGCCTCTTCTGCCGGAGCCTCCTCCGCGGGCGCGTCGGCGACTTCTTCGGCTGCGACCTCGTCGCTAGGCGCATCAGCAGGAGCCTCTTCGGCCGTTTCGGCTGCCGGTGCTTCGTCTTCAGATGCCAGCGCGTCCGTCGCTTCGGGCGCGGACTCCGCTACTTCATCGCCGACGTCGACTGCGGCCGTGTCGGCGCTCCCGTCGTCGGTCGACTCTGCGGATTCATCGCCGCTTGCCTCACTGCTGCCCTCGCTGCCGGGCAGCTCAGTCGGGACCAGCGTCTGACCCTCGACCTGCTTGGCCGAAAGTGACAGGCGACGGCGCTCGGTGTCGATCTCGAGGATGCGGACACGCACGGTGTCGCCCTCGTTGAGCACCTGACGCGGGTTCTCGACGTGCTGCTCGGAGAGCTCACTGATGTGCACGAGGCCCTCGACGCCGTTGTAGATCTCGACGAACGCACCGAACGAAACGATCTTCGTGACGCTGCCTTCGAGCACGTCACCAATGTGGTGCGTGTCGATGACCTTCTGCCACGGGTCTTCCTGGGTCTGTTTGAGACCCAGCGAGATGCGCTGGCGGTCGTGGTCGATGTCGAGCACCTTGACTGAAACGACGTCACCGATCGAGACGACCTCGCTCGGGTGGTTGACGTGGCTCCAGGAGAGTTCGGAAATGTGGATAAGACCGTCGATGCCGTCGAGGTCGACGAACGCGCCGAAGTCGACGATGTTGCTGATCGCACCTTCGACGACCGAGCCACGCTCGAGGTTGTCGATGATCTGCTGACGGACTTCCTTGCGCTCCTCCTCGAGGATCGCGCGGCGCGAAAGCACAACGTTGTTGCGCGAACGGTTGAGCTCGATGACTTTGCAGCGCACGGTTGTGCCCTTGAACTCGTCGAGGTCTTGCACGCGACGGATGTCGACCAACGAGGCCGGCAGGAATCCGCGGATGCCGAGGTCGACAATCAAACCGCCCTTGACGACTTCGATGACGATGCCCTCGACCGGCTCGCCGGACTCGGACGCGCCCTCGATCTTGCGCCAGGCCTTCTCGAACTTTGCGCGCTTCTTGGAGAGCACCAGGCGCCCATCGGCGTCTTCCTTTGTGACCACTAATGCGTCAACCATCTCGCCAAGCGAGACTTCGTCTTCCGGATTAACGTTCTTACGAATTGAGAGTTCGTGGACCGGGATTACACCCTCAGACTTGTACCCGATGTCGACGAGAACCTCGTCGCGGTCGATGCGAACAACCTCGCCCTGAACAACATCACCGTCCTCGAAAGCAATCAGCGTCGCCGCGTAGTTGGGGACAATCTTGCCATCTACTTCGAGGAGAAGTCCGTCTGAGCCGGGGACTTCGGTACCGGTGTTGGGCTGAATTTCAGTAATGGTTGTTGACATGTCTCAATCGTTTTTTAGGTTTTCTGGACAGAACTGTGAAGCCTAGCAACGGTTTGCCGCGCGAACCCTTATGGGATCTAGCTTTGCGCCCGTCGGACAGGCACTCGCGCACGCCCCATAAGATGCCACGCGATGGCGGTTCGCGCGACGAAACGGGGAGTTGAGCGCACGCCGATCGGCGGCGATTACGACGTGATCATCTGCGGCGCAAGCTTCGCCGGCCTGTCAGTCGCGCGCGAACTGAACGGCAGCGGCGCACGGGTACTGGTGCTTGACCGTTACGAAATCGGCGAGAAGGCCACGTCTGCCTGCGCCACGCCGACGATGTGGCTGGAGCGGATGGGCCTTGAGGGCGCGATTCGGCAGTCTTTTCGGAATCTGACGATTCATGTACATGACAAACCGGTGCGATTCACGACACCGTGGCCGTTCTCGACGTTCGATTACCGGCGATTGTGCGAGCTGTTGGCGGCCCAGGGCGAGTTCGAGTTCGAAACGGCGGTGGTTAGCGGGCCCGCCGTCACGTCGGGTATCGCGCCGAACGCGCCGATCGTGGTTTCGACCGATCGCGGCGACGTGCAGGCGCCGCTGGTCGTGGACGCGATGGGCTGGCGACGCGTGCTGGCGCCCGATGCCGAGCGGCCTCAGCCACCCGGTGCCCTGCTGTCGCGGGGCCTTGAAGTCCATCCGCCGGGTTCGTCAGACCACCTCCAGATCTGGATCGACCGCGACTTGATCGCCGCCGGTTACGGCTGGTCGTTTCCCGCTGGCAACGAGATGCGCGTCGGCATCGGGTCATTCGACCCCTACGACCACGTCAAGGAACCGACGATCGCGCTGACTGAGCAGGAGAGTTTGGACCCGGTGCGCTTTCAGGGCAACTGGATTCCCCACGCTCTACGCCCAGCCACCGACGGCGTCGTCTTCTGCGCTGGCGACTCCGCCGGGCACTGCTTGCCCTTGAGCGCCGAGGGAATCCGCACCGCCTTCTACTTCGGCATCGCCTGCGGCCGCGAACTCCGCGCCGTTTTGGATGGCACCCAAGAACGTGCCACCGCCCTCCGTCGCTACCACGACTTCTCCGCCGACCACGCCCACGCCTTCAAACTCCTACTCCGCGCCCAACGCACCGTCCCCCGCACCCCCACCGCTCCGTTGAAGGCCGCCGTCCGCGTCATGTCCCTCCCCGGCATCGACCGCCGCTGGATGACCCGCTACCTAAACGCCGCCCACCCCGACTTCACCCACTCCGGCGGCGATCCGATCTAGCCCCCCGTCGCAACGCGGGAAGCGCAAGTCGGCGCGGCCGAAGGCGGGGCCGTCGCATCGCGCGCAGCGCGAGCCGACCCGGCTGAGAGAAGAGCCGCCCCGTCGCGTCGCGCGCGGCGCGAGCCGACCCGGCCACCCGTTACGCCACCCGCAACAAAGTGCCGTAAACACCCCCACCCACGGTATTTCTCACTCCAAGGTTCGCCCCCGCCCAATGCCAGGGACGAACCTTGGAGCCAGAACTACTCCACGCTAGGCATTTCTCGCCACTTTGTGACGCCCCTCGTCACACCCCCGCCCCTGGGCCCCATCGCAACGCGCGCAGCGCGAGCCGACCCGACCCCAGGGTGAAGCCGCCCCATCGCAACGCGCGCAGCGCGAGCCGACGCGACCCCAGTGTGAAGCCACCCCATCGCAACGCGCGCAGCGCGAGCCGACCCGACCCCAGAGTGAAGCCCGCTGCGGTGCACCACCCCCCTCGCCTCCCCGACTGTCCCCTCACTCCACCGCCACATTCGCCGACGTACCGGGCCCTATCTGCCCAGACGTATGCAGGCGGGACGCAGGTCCCGCCGAATCAGTCGCAGGCAGATAGGGCCCGGTACGTCGAGCGCCCCCCGCAGCAAAAAAGAGGGGACCCGGCACAGCCGAGCCCCCTCACCGGGCTTAGACAACCCCGCCGGCCGGTACAACCGGCGGAACGCGTCAAGTACCGGTACCCGTTGCGCTATCTCGCGTTCACCCCTCGCTCGATTGCCCGCCCAACCGCGATTAACGTGGCTTCGGCGTGCGGTGCGGCAACGATTTGTAGGCCGATCGGGAGTCCGTCCGGCGAGGGCGCGCTGGGCACCGACATCGCGGGGAATCCGACGAAGCTCCAGAGAATCGCGTTGCGCGAGAGCACCGTCAGGTACTCGTCGGCATCCTCAACCGCCGGCGCGACGACCGGCACAGTCGGCATCACCAACGCATCGACTCCATCGAACACGCCGAGCATCTGCTCGCGCAGCCAGGCGCGGTAGCGCTGGGCGTCGATGTAGTCGGTCGCCAGCACTTCGTCGGCGGCGTTGAGCTGGTCGCGTACTTCTTCCCAGTAGAGCGATCGGTCATTGTTCAAACCTCGGTGGAAGGTCGCCGCCTCGCAGCGTGAGACGATCAACCCGCAAGCGTTGGCGCCCGCGAAGTCCGGATCAGCGGGCCGATCAACCTGCACCAACTCGGCCCCCGCGGCGATCAACAGGTCGAGCGAAAAGCGAATCGATTCCTCGACGTCGGGCTCGACCCCATCCCAGGCCGCGCCGGGAATCCCGATGCGCATGCCCTTTACACCTTGTCCGACTCCTTCGGCGACCCGCGGTCCGTCGCGCAGGCAGTCGAGCATCGTCGCTGCGTCGGCAACACTCGGCGCGATCACGCCTACGTGATCCATCGTCCACGACAGCGGCACCACCCCGGCCGTCGGAATCGTTCCGTAGGTCGCCTTCAACCCGACCACACCACTCAGCGCGGCAGGCACTCGCGACGACGCCCGTGTGTCGGTGCAAACCGAAGCAATGCCCATTCCCTTGGCAACGGCGACCGCGGAGCCGCCGCTCGATCCGCCAGGGATCCTCGTGTCGTCGTGTGGATTGCGCGACTGCGGCGACGTCACGCCAAGCGCGAACTCATGCGTCGCAACCTTCCCGAGGATCACCGCCCCCGCATCACGCAACCGCTTGACGGCCCAGGCGTCGCGACTGGCGCGCTGCTCATATGCGAGCGACCCGGCGCGGGTGGTCGCACCCTTCACGTGGATCACGTCCTTGACCGAGATCGGAATCCCGTGCAGGGGGCCACGATGGCGGCCGGTTTTGAATTCGTTGTCCAGGCGTACAGCCTGCTCGCGGGCCTCGATCTCCATGATCTCGACGAAAGCGAACAACCGGTCGTTGTCCTTTTTGATTGCGTCGATCGCGCGGTCGACCAGTTCAGAAGCGGTCACCTCGCCACTGTCGAGCAGGTGCCGCGTCGCGCCAATCGTCCCGAGCATCGGCGCGCCACCGGGCGAACCGGCGTCACCGCTGGGCACAGCGGCTTCGCCAGGCCAGACGTCGAAGCCCGGTCGCCGTTCGAGGTCGTCGGTTCGCCAGCCCTTCAAATGCTCAAGCGCCCATGCGAACGCAGTAGTTGCGACACTGCTCATCGCGTCGCCTACGCCGTCTCGAGTGCAGCGAGCAGTTTCTCGCTGTCGCTGACAGAGCCGAAAACGCCACCCTGCATCTTGACCATCTTCAGCGCCGCCTCGTAGTTGCCGTAGTCGGTCGCGCCGGTGCAGTCCGAGAGCAGTAGGCACTCGTAGCCCATGTCGTTGCCTTCTCGCATCGTCGTGTGCACGCAGACATCGGTCGTGATGCCGGTGAAAATCAGATTCTCGATCTTGCGGGAGCGCAGAATCAGATCGAGGTTGGTCGCGCAGAACGCGCCCTTGCCGGGCTTGTCGATGATGATCTCGCCGTCGACGGGATACAGCTCGGGGACGATGTCCCAGCCGGGTTCGCCGATCACAAGAATCCGACCACACGGTCCGGCGTCACCGATTCCCGCACCCATTTGCTTCGAGCGCCAAAGTTTGTTCGGCGGGCAGTCGGACAGATCGGGTTGGTGGCCTTCGCGAGTGTGGACGACGGTCAGGCCGAGCTCACGCCAGCGCGCCAGCACCTTTTGCGTCGCCGGAATCCCCGCGCGCGTGAGGTTCA
>JBASTN010000135.1:0-2792 GCA_049274915.1 Solirubrobacterales bacterium | reverse complement strand
TCGTTCGGCGGAAAGACCGCCAAGGGCACGACGATTTGGCGGCAGGACTACTGCCCGAAGTCTGCCAAGTGCCCCGATGACGGCAAGAAGCTGCGGATCGTCGCGAGCAAGGCCGACTACTGCGCCGTATCAGGACAGTTCGAGTACCAGCGGATCAAAACCTACGCCGGCAAAAAACTCTGGACGATTCACAAGCTGGCTTGCAAATGATCGGCCGGCGTTTGCGCCGACCGATCATTTGGCCCATTTGTCAAGCGTTAAACGGTTTCGCCAACCGGCGTCTCAGCGACTTCGACGTGTTCGTTGGGCACGCAGTGAGTCATCTGTAGTCCGCTGACGTCGCGCGGACCGTTGTTTCCGAGGTTCGCGAGGCGCTGTAGCTCTTCGTCGTTGAGGTTCTGCGTGTCAAGCGGCGGGAGCTGCTTTACGTCCTCGGCCGAGATACCGAGGCCGTCGCCGACGCGCTGACCCAGTTCGTCCTCGCACATGAAGAGGTGCCAGACCATGCGCTCCTGGATCGGGCGATCAGTCTGACTGAGCAGTCCGGTCAGGTTGGCGACCAGGTCGTCCTTCTCCCACTGTTCGGAAAGCAGGTAGCGCTCGCCCGGCTGCTGATAGTCGTTGGTGCGTGGGATCGGGGCGCGGGTCAGGCGTCCTTCGATCACCGGACCTTGCTCGGCGTGCGCAGGCTTGTCGGCCTCCGACAGTCCGCCGGTGATCGACGGCTCGTAGTTGACCGACGGGTTCGTGCCGGTCTCGTCGACGTGGTAGGTCATCGCGCCGTCGCGCTGGTTGGTCGCGACTTTGGCGTTCTTGGCCGAGTTGACCGGCAGCTGTAGGTAGTTCGGTCCGACGCGGTGACGCTGGGTGTCTGAGTAACTGAACGTGCGGCCGACGAGCATCTTGTCGTCCGAGAAGTCCAGGCCGTCGACCAGCACTCCGGTGCCGAAGGCGATCTGCTCGCTCTCGGCGAAGAAGTTGCCGGGTGTACGGTCGAGCACCATGCGGCCGATCTTGTGAACCGGGAAGTCGTTCTCCGGCCAGACCTTGGTGTCGTCGAGCGGGTCGAAGTTGAGTTCGGGGTGGTCGTGGTCGTCCATCATTTGGACTGCGAGCTCCCACGCTGGGTGCTCGCCCCGCTCGATCGCTTCGTAGAGATCGCGCGTGTGCACACCTAGTTCGCGGCCCTGCATGATCTCGGCGTCGGCGTCGGTCCAGCTCTGGACCGGCTGCTCGGGAAGCCAGTGGTACTTGATCAGCTTGGTCTCGCCGGCCTCGTTAACCCACTTGTAGGTGTTGACGCCGAAGCCCTGCTGGTTGCGGTAGCTCGTCGGGATGCCGCGTGGTCCGAAGATCAGCGAAACCATGTGCATCGACTCGGGGGTCTGACTGATGAAGTCAAAGACACGGCTGGGCACCTGGCGCTCAAAGCTCACCGGGTCGGGCTTCTGCGAGTGAATGAAGTCAGGGAACTTGATCGCGTCACGAATGAAAAAGACGCCGATGTTGTTGCCGACGAGGTCCCAGTTTCCGTCTTCGGTGTAGAACTTGACGGCAAAGCCGCGCGGGTCGCGCAGTGCCTCGGATGAGTCGCGGCCACCGGCGACTGTTGAAAACCGCAGCGCGATGTCGGTCTTTTTGCCGGCCGGCTCGAACAGCTTGGCGCGGGTGAACTTGGAGATCGGCTCGCCGTCGATCGTGCCGTAGGTCTCGAATGTGCCGAAGGCAGTGGCACCACGAGCGTGAACGACCCGCTCGGGCACGCGCTCGCGGTCGAAGTGGCTGATCTTCTCGAGGAACTGGTAGTTCTCGAGCGTCGCCGGGCCGCGCGCGCCTACAGTGCGCTGGTTCTGATTGTCGGAGACCGGATGCCCCTGGCGATTGGTGAGCACCTTCTTGTTCGGGTCGGCGGAGCCGTTTTGGTCAGACATGGAGTTCCCCTTTCCGGGATTGGCAGTCGGAGCAGGTGCCCCAGAATGTGACTTCGGCTTCGTCGAGCGCGAAGCCATGGCTTTCGTCCGGCGTCAAACACGGTGCCGAACCCTCGATGCAGTTGATGTCCACCGTCGCTGCGCAGATACGGCAGATCAGATGGTGATGGTTGTCGCCGACCCGTGCTTCATAACGCACCGGCGCGCCAGCTACGTGCAGCCGACGGGCAAGGCCGGCGTCGTGCAAAACCTCGCAGGCGTCGTAAGTGGCCTGAACTGAGATGCTCAGACCACCGGCCAAAACGCGTTCCCGTACTTCGTCAACGCGCGGGTGGTCGTGACCGGTGACAAGCGTACGTAGTACCGCGACTCGCGATCCGGTGGCGCGCAGGCCGACGTCTCGCAGGCGGTCTTGGAGGGCGTTGACTTCCATCTGTCCGCACTCTAGCGAGAATCTTCACGACATTGGAATCAATCCATTCTCCACCGTTACCGGGGAGCGATTGTTCCGGCGCGCCGACGCGCGATGTGGCAATCTCTCTGGGAATGGCAGACCCTTCACCCAGCCGATCCGCAAGCGCCGATGGCCAACGGATCTCGCTGGCCGCACGCAGCTTTGAAGCAGACGTAAAGCTGCTGACCGAAGTGCTCGCGGACGTCGTGCGCAATAGCGAGGGCGCCGGAGCAATCGAACTGCATGAACGAGCCGTCGGGTTGGCGCGATTCGCACGCGAGGGCGATGCAGTCGCGTCGGATCAATTGCGCGCGCTGATTGCCGAACTGACCCCGCGTCAGACTGAACTGTTAGTGCGTTCGCTAACGCGATGGTTTCAGCTGATCAATCTCGCGGAAGACAACGAC
>JBASTN010000134.1:0-23154 GCA_049274915.1 Solirubrobacterales bacterium | reverse complement strand
CCGTGGTGGAGACCGCGGACCGCGCCGTCCGCGCAACCGCGACTAGTCGTACCCAGTCCCACTCGCAGCATTTGAGGGCCGCCCGGGCAGTTTCGCCGGGCGGCCTTCGTTTTGCCTATTCTCTGCGCCGATGAAAGACTCAAACCGTGACCAACAGGCGCCGAACCCGGCCGCCCGCGCCGAGTCAATCGGGCGATGGACTCCGATCGGAATCGCCTTCGGCGTGGCCGGTGGGCTGATGCTCAGCAACGTCATCATCGGAGCGGTGATCGGCCTGGCCGTTGGTGTCGCCGTTGGCTGGGCCAAGGCCACCGACGACGGCAGCTGAACGCATCGGATCTGCGAGACTCTCGCGCACCTTGAGCGAAGCCACACACCAGATCACGACACTCGACAACGGCCTGCGGGTAGTCACCGAGAACTTTCCCCGCGTGCGCTCGATCGCACTCTCGGTGATGATCGGTGTCGGGTCGCGAAACGAGACCTACGAGCAAGCGGGGCTCTCGCACTTTCTCGAACATCTGCTCTTCAAGGGCACAGACCGCTACAGCTCACTCGACATCGACGAGCTGTTTGACGGAATCGGCGCCGAGATCAACGCCTCGACCGACAAAGAGGTCACGACGGTGTACGCGCGCTTCCTAGATAAGCATCTCGAGAAAGCGTTTGACGTGATGTCCGACATGGTCATGCGCTCGACCTTCCCAGACATCGACTCGGAGCGCCAGGTCGTGATCGAGGAGATCGCGATGTACGAGGACGAACCGTCGGACAAGGTTCACGACATCCTCGGGACCACGGTCTTCGGAGACACGCCACTAGGGCGCCCGATCATCGGTCGCGCCGAGGTAATCGGCGAGGTGACGATCCCGGAGATCGCGGCGTATCGCGACGCCCAGTATGTGCCGGAGAACATCGTGATCGCTGCGGCCGGTGCAACCGATCATGAAAAGCTCGTCGCGCTCGCTCGCGACGCCGGCTTCGACCGGACCGGCGACGCGCCGGCCTTCGAGGCGGCGGCGGCTGCGCCAGAGCCGACCTGTGGATTCTTCGAAAAAGACACCGAGCAGGTTCACGTCGCGTTCGGCGCTCCGGGCCTCGTTCGAGGCGACGATCGTCGTTTCGCGATGACGGTGCTCAACACAATCTTCGGCAGCTCAAGCAGTTCACGTCTGTTTCAGGAGGTTCGTGAGAAGCGCGGCCTCGCGTATGCCGTCTACAGCTACAGCGGCTACTACCGCGACAGCGGTCAGATCGGCATGTACGTCGGAACTCGACCCGATCGTGTCAGTGAGGCGATGGAGGTCTTTGGCAACGAGCTACAGCGTCTCGTAGAAGATCCAGCGTCGCCCGAAGAGCTCGCACGGGCGAAGGAAAACGTCAAGGGTCGGACCGCGCTCTCGATGGAATCGCCGATGGGCCGTATGAGCCAGATCGGCGCCAACACGTTGTTCGGCACACCGATCTACACGCTCGACGAGATTGAGCAGCGCGTCGACGCTGTGACTGTCGACGACCTTCGCGCGCTGACGCAGGAGTTCTACGCGCCGACGCGGTTCAGCGTTGCTGCGGTTGGTCCGAGCGAGGCTGATTTCCGCCCGGCACTGGCGCCGGTTAATCCCGATCTCGTTGCTGCAGGCGCCGCGGCCTAACGCCCTCCGAGACCTCTGCCAGAATCGCTGGCATGCATGATCAGATCATCAAAGTCGCCGTTTCCGGCGCCGCCGGCAAGATGGGCGCGACGGTCTGCGCTGCAGTCGTAGCCGCCGACGACATGGAGCTCACGGGCCGTGCGGACCCGGCGCTCGACACAACGCTTTCTGATGTCCTGTCCGACGCCGACGTGGTCGTCGACTTCACGCGTCCCGATACGGCACTCGAGAACGCTCGACAGACCATCGAAGCGGGAGTGCACTGCGTAACCGGGACGACCGGCGTGGATTTCGCCGAGCTCGAGGGCGTCGGCTCTGGCAACCTGTTTTTCGCCCCAAACTTTGCGATCGGCGCGGTGATGTTGATGGAGCTCTCGAAGATCGCTGCTGCGCACATGCCCGAGTGCGAAATCATTGAGCTTCATCACCCCGCCAAGCTAGATGCGCCCAGTGGCACGGCGATTCGCACTCGCCAATTAATCGAAGAGGCCGGTGGCAACGTCCACGATCCGATTCACTCGATTCGCCTACCGGGCGTGATTGCTAGCCAAGAGGTCACGTTCGGTGAAACCGGTCAAACCCTCAGCATCCGCCACGAGACCTACTCGCGCGAATCTTTCATGCCCGGTGTTTTGCTTGCTGTCCGCAAGGTCGGCGGGCTGCCCAATCGGATTACGGTCGGGCTCGAACAGCTTTTCTAGCTGCCCGACGCGCCGTTAACGCTCGGGCGCGTGAAACGTCGGTTCTTCCGCCGATATCTGGTCGGGCTTGTTGTAAACGGTGCCCGGCTTTGGCGCGATCGGACCATCCAGAAGGGGATCTTCGGTTTCGATCATCCACCGATCGAGTTGCGATCGCAGCTCGTCGGCGACCTCACCGCATTCCGGCCGATCGATCAGGTTGACGGCCTCGGCGGGGTCGAGGATTAGATCGAAGAGTTGTTCGGGCTCGACGGCCTGTTTGGCCCAGCCATGCTCGACTAAGAAATCCTTCGTTAAACCGTCATCGACGTTCGGCATGACCTGGCCCGCGTGTCCGTTGTCAAAGCGCCGGATGTACTTATAGCGTCGCGTCCGAACGGCACGTTGCGGTTCGTAGGCGGCGTGAAAGGTCATCTCCGAAAACAGCGAGTCGTTGATTTCTACGGCTTCGCGCTGGACGAGCGGCAGCAGCGAGTGCCCGCGTAGCCATTCGGGATGGGCAATCTGCGAGAGATCGCAGATCGTCGGATACAAGTCGAGGTGCGACACCATTGCGTCGAGCACGCGTCCGCCGGTAAATCCGCCGGGTCCGCGCATGATCAGCATGACTCCGGTGCCGCGGTCGTAAAGGGTTGCTTTGGCCCCGGGGAATGCCAGCCCGTGGTCGGTGGTCAGGATGACGAGCGTGTCCTCTTCGGTTTCATGTTCGTCGAGGGCATTGAGCACCGCACCGACGCCCTGGTCAAGCGACCGCGCGCTTGCCTTGAAAGCCGCCATGTCGCGCCGCGTCTCCGGCGAATCCGGGACGTTCGCGGGCGGTAGCGAGTAGAGCGCGTCGCGCACCGACGACGGCTCGAAAAACTCGCGGTGTGTCTCGAAGAATCCGACGGACATGAAGAACGGTTCGTCGGCATTCGCCCGTTCGGCAATCAGCTCGACGGCGGCAGGAGCGACATGGCGAGCGCGACTGCTGTCGATCTCAACGTTGCGGTCGTATCCGATCGTCGCGGGATCTGCGGAGACGTGCTGTTCGCCGATTGAGGCGGACCAGTATCCGGCCTCTCTCAGCACATGGACAATGTGCTGGTGCGGATCGGCCAGGCGGTAGCCGCGATGAGCGAGGCCGAGCATCCCGGACGAGTGAGCAAATTGACCCGTCAGCAGTGACGCACGGCTGCCCGAGCAGATGGGCGCAGCGGCGAACGCTTTACGAAACAGCAACCCCTGATCGGCGAGCCGCTGGATGTTGGGTGTGGGGACCGCGTATCCGTATGGCTGTACGTAACGACCGGTGTCGTGGGAGTTGAGATACAAGATGTTGGGTAAACCCGCCATATCCGCAAGATCTTAAGGGCACGCGGTGGACGACACGGCGGAGCCCTAAAGTGGAAATTCCATGGGCAGCGATCTTCGAGTGAACGAACTTCGATTGATTGACAGGCGTGCGTACTTCGTCTGCGCCACTCAGCGCAGTGGCAGCACGCTTCTGTGCGAGTTGTTGAAGGCAACCGGAGTCGCGGGCCGGCCTGGCGAGTTTTTCGAGCAGCTGCGCTCCACCGGTATGCCGCGCCAGGGCCGCCAGTACTTCGAGGGCATCGCCGATCAAGCTGCGATCGGCCACCTGCCGCCCGTCGACCCAGGCAGGCCGGAACAACCAGGAGAGTTTGAGCGGCTGATCCGCGGGATCGTCGCCAGCCAGTCTTCGGCCAACGGCGTCTTCGCCGCAAAGTTGATGTGGAACTACATGGACGATTTTCGTGCCCGTCTGCGTTTGCTTCCGGGGCTCGCAGACGCCCCGGCCGGCACGGCAATCAGGAGTGTGTTCAGCGACCCGCAGTTCATCTACGTGACACGCGAGGACAAGGTCGCGCAGGCTGTCTCGTTGTGGAAGGCGATTCAAACCCAGCAGTGGCGCGACGAGGGAGGCGTCGGTAAATCACCCAGGGCGATCTACTCGTTCGCCGCACTCGACCATCTCGTCTGCGAGCTCGAGGCATGGGAGTTGGAGTGGGAGCGGTGGTTCGAGCAGTCGGGCGTAGATCCGATCAGAGTGGTCTACGAACGGCTAAGCGCTTCACGTGTTGAAACGATCGAGCGGGTGTTGCTTGAGCTCGGCCTGGAGGTTCCGGAGCGCGATCTGACTGTGAGCCCGCTAATGCGCAGGCAGGCGGATGAGTCTTCCGAGGAGTGGGCGCGACGATATCTCGACGAATCCACCGCAACCGTGATCGACGCATAGGCGTCGACGATCTCCGCTAGGACGTCTTTTTCGGCTTAACGCGTAGCACCGCGCGCATCCCGCGCGACTTGTGATCGCTGATCGTGCACCAGAGGACGTAGCTACCGCGGCGCAGCTTGCGCGTTACGGTCGTATACTCGCCCGGCTTGATCTCAGCGGTCACGGCAATCGTCGAACCGCCCTTCCGGGTGATCGCCAGGTCGTGATCGTCCTCGCCAAAGTTGACGACCTCGAACTTGACCGACCCGGGTCGCACGGTCGAGCGGGAAAGCCCGTAGTAGAACTCGCGCGCCGATGCCTGCACGTAGCTCGTGCTGGCGCCGGAACTTGCGGTCGTGCCGCCGGCGATCATGACCATCACGGCGGTCGCGACGACCAAGACGGTGATTCGAAGAGGCCGCATCAGTTAAGGATCGTAGGTATCGCGAAGTTACGAACGTTCGGTAGAACGCGCGCTGCATCAAAGCCAAACCACTGATCGAGAATCGCACCGTGCAGTGCCCGGTAGTCGAGGCTCGGTCGCATGTTGTCGTCTTCATCGAGCACGTCGAGTCCGGTGAACTCACCGAGCAGCTGACGTTGCACGCGTGTACCGATCAGCATCGCCATTCCGGCGGCTCCGTGGTCGGTTCCGGCGGATCCGTTCTCTTCCGGCCGACGGCCGAACTCGCTCCACACCTCGACGAGCACGCGATTGGCGAAGCCGCGCGCTTCGAGGTCGCGCTGGAACGAAAGCAGACAGTCGGCGACCATCTTGATGTCGTCGTTGAATCCGGTGGCTTGGTCGTCGTGTGTGTCGTAGCCGCCGGCACCGCGGACTGCCACACAGCGCAGTGGAAGGCCGAGGCTCAGCATCGCGCCGATGAACTGAAGCTGTTCGCCGAAGTTCGAGTTCTCGGGGTAGGGGACGGGTGAGGCGATGCCCGGCGGGGCGTTCTCCTCGTTGGTCGCGAATGGCAGCAACTGGCGGCGCAGCTTCATTGACTGTGCCGAGGCGTCGGCGGCAATCTTTACGCCTTTGTCGCGGCTACGCAGGTTGGCCGTGCCCATGCGTTCGAGGGCTTCGACCATCGATTCCTCGACTTCGCCCCAGACGTTGCGGTGGGTGAAGCGGTACGAACGCGGGTTTGCCAGTGCGGCCACGGGAACGTTGGCCGGCGCCAATGAGGGGGCGAGGCTGTAGTCGATCGACAGACCCTGAAGAGGGTTGTCCGGGGCACCCGTGAGGTCGAGGTAGCGGCCAAGCCAACCGGTCTGAAGGCGAGTGCTGGTATCGCCGACCTCCCAGTAGTGGCGTGACGTGAAGTGCGATTGGTCGGCGTCGGCGTATCCGATTGATGGCGCGACCGCGAGCTTGCCCTCTTCGTGAAGAATTCGCAGCGAGGCGGCGGCCGGATTCCAGCGCAGGCGGTTGTCGTCACCGAACACGGTGCCGCTGTCGGCCGGGAGCGCGAGGGTTGGGCGGAGCCTGCGGTAGGTCGGGTCTTCGACCGGTGCGAGCAGCGACAGCGAGTCCATTCCGCCGTCGAGAAACACGGAAATTAGGATTGGATCGGGCGGTCCAGCAGCGGCTGCGGCGATCGATTCACTCATGCGCATCGGGTCGAGGTGCATCGCGCCGTAGACGGTCAGCATGAAAGCGCCGCTCTTGATCAGAAACGAACGTCGCGACAATCCGGTGCCGGCCGGCACCGGCTGCCCGGGCTCGATATGCGGCAGGCCCTTGCCGGCTTGCGCCGCCGCTTGCCGCAGCAGGTGCGCCCTGTTGAATTCGTCGCAGGCGCGGTTCGGAATGTGCTCGGTCGTCATGTGCTCGGTCCTCGAATCTCCGGGAGGCTTATCAGCAGGTTTGAAGATCGGGGCTGGTAGCGATCAAAGTTCGCAGCGCGTTCTGGCGCATGATCCGGTAGGCAGGCTTTTTCCAGTCGTCGGTCGCCTGCTGCTCGCAGCGTTTGGCAAAAGCGAGCAGAACCTTCATCGTCGTTTTGCTCAGCGTTGGGTTGCCCCAGTACTTCAGTGCAGCCTTGACTGCGGCCTCGGGGGTTTGCGGGGCCTTGTACCGCGCGACCGTCGCGTCGTCGCCGGGGTCGAGGGCGTCGTCTTCCCAGGACTCGCGCGCGGCGACCCAGCGGCCACGGAAGGTGCCGGTATCGAGCCAGGCGTCGTCATCCCAGCCAGACACGTTCGGCGGAAAAAAGAGGCGTTGCCCGGTCTGCTCAGACATCCAGGCCCAGCCGTTGGACTTGATGCCGGCGTTACGCATGCGCAGTAGACCGGCCGCGTGAACGATCGGCGGTTTAACCATGCGCGGGCCTTGATAGAAGCTGGGGTGGGAGAGGATCGCCTGAACGACCGGGCGAGTCTTGAATCCGCTGCGAACGTACAGCCGCTTGAGCTGCTTATAGGTTCGCCCTTGCAGCGGGGTCGGATTGAAGTAGCTCCACATCTTCTTGACAAAGAAGCCCGCGTGGTCCGGGTGATTAAGGCACAACAGACAGGCGTCGCCCCAGTCCCAAGTGCCGGTCTGCTTAAAGACTGTTTTGGCGCCATCGTCGTGCAGCTTCGGATCGAATCGGAAGTTCTCGTATCCCTGAGCGCCCCAGCTGTTAGTCCAGCCGGTCAGCGCGCGGGCCTGTTCGCGAACGTCGTCCTCGGTGTAGCGAGCTTCGGCGCCGAGCGTGAACAGCTCCATTAGCTCACGGGCGTAGTTCTCGTTGGGAGAGCGCTTGGTGTTCTCGTTGCCGGATAGCCAGACGAGCATCGCCGGATCGCGCGTCACCTCAACCAGCAGCGATTTGAACGAGCCGGTCGCGAAGCGCCTAAACAACGTGTTCTGGTTGAGCATCATGCCCTGGTTGCCGACGCCGTCGTTAGAGGTCGCAAACCAGTCGTGCCAGATCAGCGTCATGCGCTCCTGCAGCGGATACGTGGTGCGTGCCATGCGATCGAACCACCAGATGTGGTCGTGACCCCACTGGTCGTTAGGCGTCAGCGGTTCGCCATTTTCGAGCACGGGCGGTGCGCCGGCAAGACGGGTTTCGCCCTTTGGCTTGAGGACGTGCTTGACAGCCCGGGCCATGCCCATGCGCGCGAGACGCTTCGCCTCGCCCGGGCGCGGGCCAAAACCGGCACGCCAAAGCAGGCGTTCGGCTTGGACTACGCCGAACTTGCCTTTGTAAACCGGTAGCGGAGACTTACGAGATCTGCGACGAGCCATTTGGTTACCCCGAACTGCATCGGCGAATGAGCTGGATTCATTGAACCATCGCTGGCGGGTGCCATTTGCGTGAACCCCGGTCATGCGTCCAGGGTTGCGCTTCTACTTGAAAACGGATCTTTCGTGCTTAGGTCCCGGTCGGTAGGTGCGTATGCTTGTGGGCATGACTGATCTGGGCGCCATTCTTACCGCAATCGTCACGCCATTCGACGCCGAGGGGCGGATCGACGAAGATGCGTTTGTACGAATGATGCGCCATCTCGCCGACAACGGCAGCGACGGGATCGTCGTAGCTGGCACCACCGGTGAAGCGCCGACGCTCGACGACGACGAGCACCTCGCGCTGATCGGGCTTGCCGTCCGCGAGGCACCTGAAGGGTTCACGGTCGTCGCCGGAACTGGTTCCAACGACACGCATCACGCGGTGATGTTGACCGAGCAGGCAACCGAGCTCGGGGTCGACGCAGTACTCAGCGTGACGCCGTATTACAACCGGCCGAACCGCCGCGGCATTGTCGCTCACTTCGAGCACGTTTCGCGCGCGACCGATCGGCCGATCGTGCTCTACAACATCCCGTCGCGCACCGGCACGGACATGCCAAACGACCTGCTGGCCGAACTGGCCCAGCTACCCAACGTCGAGGCGGTTAAGCAGGCCAACGCTGCGAATCTCGCACCCGTCGACGGTCTGCAGATTTACGCCGGCGACGATGACATCCTGCGCGACACGCTCGCGATCGGCGGCGCCGGAGCGATTGCCGTCGCCAGCCACATAGTCGGTCCGCAAATGAAGGCGATGTGTGATGAGCCGGAACGCCGCGACGAGATTCACGATCAGTTGAGCGATGTGTTTACCGCGCTCAACGTGACCGTCAATCCGATCCCGATCAAGACGGCGCTGAAGATCCTTGGCTTCAACGTCGGCGGCTTCCGGCTGCCGATGGTCGAGGCATCCGATGACGAGGCTGCGACAATTCGCGCGATGCTTGAACGAAACAACCTGCTGACTCACGCCGCCAATTGAGCACGCCCTCTGAGATGTTGCGCGTCCTACCTCTGGGCGGGCTTGGCGAGATCGGCAAGAACATGACTGTCATCGAGTTCGATGGCAGCATCGTGATCGTCGACACCGGACTTATGTTCCCGACCGCGGAGATGCTCGGTATCGACCTCGTGCTGCCGGATTTCGACTATCTGCGCGACCGCGCCGACGACATCGAGGCGATCGTCATCACACACGGTCACGAAGACCACATCGGCGCGCTGCCCTATGTAGTGCGCGAGCTTTTCCCTGAGAACCCGCCGCCAGTGTTTGCGGCGCCGCTGACAGCCGCGATGGCTCGTTCGAAGCTGGAAGAGCACAAGCTCGACAAGCTGGTCGAGATCATTGCGACCGACAATGGTGAGCCGTGGGACTGCGGACCGTTCACTCTCGAGCTGCTGCACGTTTCGCACTCGATTCCCGATGCCTGCGCCGTCGCGATCTCGACGGGCCTCGGCACGATGTTGATCACCGGCGACTACAAGTTCGATCAGACACCTGTCGACGGTCAGCCGACCGACGCACTGCGGCTGGCCGAGCTCGGTCAAGAGGGATTGCTCTTGCTTTGCGGCGACTCGACCAACGCGGACCGAGCTGGCATCGCGCCGAGTGAATCGTCGATCGGCCCGCATTTGGTCGAAGCCTTCGGACGATGCGATGGACGCATCCTCGTCACAAGTTTTGCCAGCAACATTCACCGCATCCAACAGGTGATCGACGCGGCGGATGCATATGAGCGCAAGGTCGCGCTGGTCGGACGCTCGATGCGCCGCAACTTCGCGATCGGACGCAAGCTCGGCCACATCTACGCGCCGGAGGGGATGATCATCAACCCCAAGGAGATCGAGGACTACGCCGACGAAGACGTCGTCGTGATCTGCACCGGAAGTCAGGGCGAGCCGCTGTCGGCGCTGCGCCGCATGGCCCACGGCGACCATCAGCAGATCACACTGCACGACGGCGACACGGTGATGTTCGCAGCGTCACCTGTGCCCGGTAACGAACGCGCCGTCAACGAGACGATCGACCGCTTGTTTCATATTGGCGCGACGGTGATCACGGCGCAGGATGCTCCGATCCACGCTTCTGGACATGGCTACGCCGAAGAACTCAAGCTGATGATCAACCTCACGCGCCCCCGCTACGTGATGCCGATCCATGGCGACTACAAGCGCCTCCGTCTGCATTCCAAGCTGGCGGAGTCAGTCGGCATCGATCCAGACGACATCTTCTCGCTAGAAAACGGACTTCCGCTTGAGATAACCGAGAAGGGCGCCCGCGTCGGCGAGCGCGTCAAGAGCGGCATGATCTTCGTCGACGGACTCGAGGTCGGCGACGTCGAAGACGTAGCCCTACGCGACCGCCGGATGCTTTCGAGCGACGGCATCTTTATCGTCGTCGCGACGGTCAGCGAGACCGACGGCAAGTCGATCAGTCCACCAGAGATGATGTTTCGCGGTGTGCCGTTCATGGACGAAGCGGATGACATGCTCGACGACATGCGGGTCGTGATTGAGCGCACGATCCAGTCGCTCGCCGACAAGAACCGCAACGGAGCCGGTGTCTCTGAAGAAGAGCTTCGCCAGAAGTTGCACGACGATGTTGCGCGGTTTGTTTACGAGCGCACCAAACGTCGCCCGATGATCCTGCCGGTCATCGTCGAAGTCTGAGTTACTCCTCTCCTCTATGAAGTTCCGGCGCGATCACCGTCGACCGGGATTACGGTTCCGGTCGAGTACGGCCCCGCGCGCGCGATCTTAAGCGCTCGCGGGGGCGGGGGATCGAGCAGGCATCGGCAGCGGCCCGTAGAAGACGGTCTGCAAGCGCACTTATGGCCACGAAAACGAACAAGAAACGTCCGGCGACGGCGAAAACGCGCGCGGCGACCAAGGCGACGGTTAAAAACGGCGCGCGCTCGTCTGCGCGCAAGCCTGCGCCGCGCAAACGTCCGGCACCTGTCTCGCAGGCGCTGACCCGCCAGCAGCGGCTCGACGCAGTGGGCCTCGGCCTGCTGGCGGCAGCGGTCTTCTTTGCCTTCGTCTTTTACTTCGGCTGGCAGGGAGGTCGTCTCGGCGACGGTGTCGAGAGCCTCTTGACCTCGCTGTTAGGGCGCGGCGCATATCTCGCGCCGTTGGCCTTGGCGGTTGGTGGCATCGTGTCGATCCTACGGCCGGCACTTCCGCCGCTCGCATTTCGTTGGCCTGGGTTCGCGGTGTTTGGGGCGGGAGTGCTGCTGGCATTCTCTGCCGGCACGCTTGGCCTGGGCGCCGAAGATCCGACAAATCACGTGGTCTTCAACTCGGCCTATTACGAGGGGCACGGAGGGCTGTCTGGCGAGGGGATGTTCTGGGTTGTCAGCAAACTACTCGGCATCGCCGGGGCGCACGTCGTCGCAGTTGCGCTGATTGTGATCGGAGCGGTACAGCTGCCCGGCGTCCCGCTGGTGGCGATGGCGAGCGCTTTCCGGTCGGCGATCGAGACCCTGCGCGGTCGCAACGCCAATCCGCTTGCGGAAACGCGTGCCGGCCGGGCTACGCGCCGTCCGATCCCGCGCGTTGAAGAGTTGATTCCGCCTGAGCCCGAAGGTGTGGAGCCGGTGGTGCGCGCCACCCACGTCGAAGCGCCTGCGATGAATGACGCGATTCCAGTGCGCGAAGAGCCTAAGCCCGAGCCGGCCCCAGTGTCGTTTGACGACGAAGCCGTCGAGCTGATCGCACCGGATGTTGAGCATGAACCGGTCGGAGTTCTTCCGGAATCCGATCCGCCGCCGCGCGCCGGCGGCAGCATCAACGACCCGACGGTCACCGCCTCGGACCACCACATTGCTTACAAGCTTCCGACCGCCTTGTTCTTAGAGCGGTCAAAGGAATCGGTGAAGGACAAGGGCAGCGACGCGATCGCCCTCGAGAAGACATCGAAGCAGCTGACAGAAGCGCTCGGTCACTTCGGTGTCGAGTCGACTCTCGTCGGTACGGTCGCCGGTCCGCACGTCACACGCTTTGAACTAAAGCTCGCGCCGGGCACGAAGATGTCGAAGGTCTCGCAGTTGAAGGACGATCTCGCGTACGCCCTGGCGAGCACCGACATCCGCATCCTCGCGCCGATCCCGGGCAAGCAAGCGGTCGGCGTTGAAGTACCAAACATTCGCCGCCGGATCGTTCGCCTCGGGGATGTTTACCAGCCGCTTCCGCGCGATTGGTCGCCGGTCAGCGTCTGGCTGGGCAAGGACATCGCGGGCAAGGCGATCGGGACGGACATCGCGAAGATGCCACACATGCTCGTGGCGGGCACGACTGGTGCCGGTAAGTCCGGATGCATCAACACCTTGCTTTGTTCGATCTTGCTCAACTCGACGCCGAATGAGGTCAAGCTCGTGCTCGTCGATCCCAAACAGGTCGAACTCAATCTCTATGAGGGGATCCCGCATCTCTTGACACCTGTGGTCACGAGCCCACGGATGGCCGCGAACGTCTTGTCAAACCTGATCAGGGAGATGGAGCAGCGCTACACGTTGATGAGCGGGTACCGCGTTCGCAACATCGGAGAGCTCAACGAGAAGCGCAAAAAAGAGGGCGAACCGACGCTGCCCTACATGCTTTGCGTGATCGACGAGCTGGCTGACTTGATGATGGTCGCGCCCGGCGAAGTCGAGGACTCGATCATTCGCCTCGCCCAGAAGTCTCGCGCCGTGGGTATTCACCTACTGCTCGCTACGCAGCGACCGAGCGCCGACATCATCACCGGCATGATCAAGGCGAACGTCCCGTCGCGCATCGCCTTTGCCGTCAGCTCGCAGACAGACTCACGCGTGATCCTCGATCAAAACGGCGCGGAGTCGCTGCTCGGCCAGGGCGACATGCTGTTCAGTCCGATCGGCAGCTCGCGACTGCAACGTATCCAGGGCGCCTACGTGACCGAGGAAGAGATCATCGAACTGACCGATTTCTGGCGTGAACAGGGTGAACCGGAGTTTCACACCGAACTGCTTGAAGCGACCGAGGAAGAAGCGAAGGACGATCGCGACGGGATGGACCCCGACCAGGACGACCTTTTGCCTGACGCGATCTCAACCGTCGTGCAGATGGGTACGGCGTCTACGTCGATGCTTCAACGTCGCCTGCGCGTCGGTTACACGCGCGCCGGTCGCCTAATTGACATGATGGAACGACGCGCCGTGATCAGCGGCTATGAAGGTTCGAAGGCGCGCCAGGTGCTGATAACCGAAGCAGATCTTCCGCGCATTCTCGAGATGCTTAAGAGCGGCACGCCGCCCGAACCGGTGCAGGAAGAGCTCACCGCCGCAGTAGCCGAAGAAACGCTTGAACACTCGGCGATCAACGTTTCAGACGATGACTGATCTTGCAAGTCACCGCAGTCTGACCTTCTCTTCGTTTTAATAGGCGCTATGGGCCAGATCGGTGAAACCCTCCGCGAACGCCGCATGGCGATGAAGGTCGACGTTCACGAGGTCGAGGAAAAGACGAAGATCCGCGCGAAGTATCTGCGCGCCCTCGAAAACGAGGAGTACGACCTGCTGCCAGGTTCTGCATACGTCAAGAGCTTTCTGCGGTCGTATGCCGACTACCTCGGCGTCGAGTCGCGACCGCTGATCGACCAGTACAAGGCCGAGGTCGAGCGCAACGAGGACGAACAACCGATCTTCGGAACACGCCTTGATCCGGTCAAAGACCGCTCGCTTGCACGACGCCGTCGGATTCTCGCGATCGTGGTTGCGATCATCGTGGTTCTAGCGGTGCTGCTGGTCATCGGCTATGTCGGCGGCGGCTCCGGCTCCGGCGCATAAGCTCCCGGCGATGAGCTCAGTCAGCGCGGGGATAGTTATCACCGGCACCGAGGTGCTGACGGCGCGGATAGCCGATCGCAACGGTCCGTGGCTATCGGAGGCACTGCGCGAGCGCGGCTTCGACCTGCAGCACATCACGATCTGTCGAGATCGTCCCGAAGACATTCGCGCGCAGCTTGACTTCTTACGGTCGCGCGGCGTCGACCTGATCTGCACGACCGGCGGCCTCGGACCCACAGCAGACGACATGACAACGTCGATCGTCGCTGAGTTCTGTGGCCGCGAGACGTTTCTCGACGAGCCCTTGTTAGAGCGCATCCGAGCGATCGTTCGTCCTTTCGCAGAGCGATTCGACTGGGATCCGGCGGCGCTCGACGAGGGCGCCGTGAAACAGGCGTACGTGCCACGTGGAGCCGATGTCCTTGGACCCGCCGGCACGGCTCCGGGCTTGGTGGTGAAACCGGCAGAAGGTGTTGAGACACCCGTTGTCGTCGTGCTGCCCGGCCCGCCGCGCGAGCTGCAGGCGATCTGGGCCGAAGCGGTCGAGACGCCGCCATTCAAAGAACTCGCTGCTCGCGCGACGGTGTTTGACGAGCAGATGCTGCGGATGATCGGCGTCCCGGAACCGGAGATTGCGAAGACGCTCAGGGAGTTCGACTCGTCGGACGGACTCGGGGGACTCGAAGTGACGACCTGCCTGCGCGGCGGCGAGATGGAAATCTTGATCAGCCACGACCCTGCCGAACATGAGCGTCGTGAGAAGCTCGTCGGACGCTTCAAGGACCAGTACGGCGACGCGATTTTCTCCGACGACGGTGAGACGATCGAGTCGCAGGTGATCCGACTGCTCGACGGCCGCAAGCTCGCGCTCGCCGAATCGTGCACGGGCGGTCTGCTTGCCAAACGGATGACAGACGCCGAAGGCGCGTCGAAGTTCTTTCAGGGCAGCGCCGTGACGTACTCAAATGCGGCGAAAACGGTGGTGCTTGGCGTCGACGCTCAGTTGCTCGAGCGAGAGGGTGCGGTCTCCGAAGGCGTGGCGCGCGAGATGAGTCGCGGCGCGCTGCGCGTGTATGACGCTGATTTTGCGATCTCTACCACCGGTATCGCCGGTCCAACAGGCGGGAGCGAGGGCAAGCCCGTCGGAACCGTCTACATCAACGCCAGCTCGCGCGATGGGCGAGAGCGGGCCATCCATGTGGTTCTGCCGGGACGCCGCCAGGATGTCCAGGAGCGCGCGACAACGGTTGCGCTCCACGCGCTGCGCTCGCTGTTGACGGAGTAGTCCGCGCACGAACCTATGTTCGTATGTTTGCCGTCCGATGCGATCGGCAGTATTTCGTCATCAAGTCATGGGCATCCCGTTCACGCCTTGCTGCGGCGCCGAACGGGGGCGATTTCTCCGGCAACGGGTAATTCGTCGCGACCTCAGAACAGAGTTTTGCCAAAGCAGGGGTCACAAACAACTCGATTTCAGTTTGAATCGAGGGAACTGAACCCAACGGCGCTAGAACAAGGGAGAATCCGTGGAGAAACTAGACCTCAACGATAAGCAGAAGAATGCGGCGCTAGATGGCGCACTGACCCAGATCGAGCGCCAGTTCGGCAAGGGCACGATCATGCGCATGGGCGACGACGACGCGCGTCAAAAGATGCCCGCGATCCCGACCGGTGTGCTGCCGCTCGATCTGGCACTCGGTATCGGCGGTGTCCCGGCCGGCCGCATCGTCGAGATCTACGGTCCAGAGTCCTCGGGTAAGACCACGCTGGTCTACGAAATCATCGCCCAGGCCCAGAAAATGGGCGGTACCTGCGCCTTTATCGACGCAGAACACGCGATGGACCCGGAGTACGCCGCTCGCATCGGCGTCGACATCGACAATCTGCTCGTTTCACAGCCCGACTACGGCGAGCAGGCGCTCGAGATCGCCGACATGCTGGTTCGTTCCGGCGCGATGTCGATCGTCGCGATCGACTCCGTCGCCGCCCTGACACCAAAGTCCGAGCTCGAGGGTGCGATGGGCGATCAGACCGTGGGCCTTCAGGCCCGCATGATGAGCCAAGCGATGCGCAAGATCGCCGGAAACCTAAACCGAAGCCAGACGACCTGCCTGTTCATCAACCAGATCCGCGAGAAGATCGGCGTGATGTTCGGCTCTCCCGAGACGCAGCCCGGTGGCCGCGCTTTGAAGTTCTTCAGTTCACAGCGCCTCGACATTCGCCGCATCGAGTCGATCAAGGAAGGCACCGAGGTCGTCGGTAACCGCGTCCGCGTCAAGGTCGTCAAGAACAAGTGCGCGCCGCCATTCCGCCAGGCAGAGTTCGACATCGAGTTCGGCCAGGGCATCAGCAGCGAAGGGGCAATCATCGACCTCGCGATCGAGCACAACATCGTCACCAAGTCCGGATCTTTCTTCTCTTACGGAGATGAAAAGCTGGGCCAGGGTCGCAACAATGCCAAGCAGTTCTTCCGCGACAACCCCGACATCATGACCGAAGTCGAAGACAAGGTCTACGCCGCCCTAGGCATCGATCGCGCCGGCCGCGCATTGCCAGAGCTACAACCGACTGAGGCACCGATCGAGGCGGATGTAGAGCCGGAGGTTAAGAACGCGAAGGCCAAGCCGGTGGCGGTGGCTGACGCGGCTTAGCGGGTGGTGCGTGCCCTTGCGGCGCGGCCTTGCCGGATGGATAAGCACTTCTCCTCGCCGCGCTGCGGGGAAGCGCTTACCCATCCCGGGCACTACCTCGCCGCCGCCGAGTGACCCTCCGCTGCGAAAGCGAGAGGAGAGCGTCCGCGTCGCTGCGTCGCCACCGCGTCGATAGCTCCCCCTGCTCTCTTAATGATGGGAACTGCACTTCGTATGGAGTAGTGCCCGGGGTGGGGGATGTCTTTCCCCGCAGCCCCGCGAGGAGAAAGACCTTCCCCCAACCGCAAGGGCGCGCACGACAACGCCCTGTACGCTTCCCAACATGCCCAAATTCCACGTCACAACCTTCGGCTGCCAGATGAATGAGCACGATTCTGAACGGATGAAAGGGATGTTGGTTTCGCTTGGCTACGACGAGGCGAAGCAGCAGGATGAGGCGGATCTGATTCTTTTCAACACCTGTTCAATTCGTGAATCGGCGGATAGCAAGTTCATCGGGAACCTGGGACACGCGAAGCGCTTGAAGACGGAGGATCCGTCGCGCGTGATCGGGGTCGGTGGCTGTTGGGCTCAGTCGGTCAAGGACGAGGTCTTCGAGCGGTTTCCGTTTGTCGACGTAGCGTTCGGGCCGGGTCAGGTTCACAAGCTTGCCGAGTTCCTCAATAGCGACAGTCTCTCGGCGCAGGGGTACTTCGAGTTCGAGGGCTTCACCGGCGATCTGCCGGCGCACAGGGAGCGCGAGTTCCAAGGATGGGTGCAGATCTCGGTGGGTTGCAACTGCGTGTGCACTTACTGCATCGTGCCTTCGACCCGGGGGCGCGAGGTCAGTCGAAACCCAAACGATCTGATTACAGACATCGCGAGGATGGCCGACGAAGGCGTGCGCGAGGTGACGCTGCTCGGTCAAAACGTCAATTCGTACGGGCGCGAGCTACCCAAGGGCCAACGCATGTCGTTCGCCCAGTTGTTGCGCGAGGTCGACGCGATTGATGGCATCGACCGGATTCGTTACACGAGTCCGCACCCCAAGGACATGAAAGAGGATGTGCTGCTCGCGCACGCCGAACTACCGGCGCTCTGCGAACACATCCACCTGCCGTTGCAGTCGGGAAGCTCCGCGATGCTTAAAGCAATGAAGCGCACCTACAACCGGGAGCGCTTTCTCGATCGAGCCGCGATGATCCGTGAGTACGTTCCGGACGTCTCGCTATCGACGGACATCATTGTCGGGTTTCCCGGCGAAACCGAGGCTGACTTTGCCGAGACTCTCGAAGTCGTCGACGAGGTCGCTTTCGATTCTGCGTTTACGTTTGTTTTCTCTCCGCGCCGAGGAACGGTCGCCGCCGAACTGCCGGATCAGATTTCGCACCCGATCAAACGCGAACGCATGGGGAGGCTGGTTGAGCTGGTTCAGAAACACGCGTCCGAACGAGCTCAGCGCTTCGTCGGTCGCGATGTCGAAGTGCTTGTCGAGGGACATTCGCGCACCGACGCGACGAAGGCTCGCGGCCGCACACGCCACAACAAAGTGGTCAACTTCACCGGTCTCGCCACGCCGGGCGAGATGACGACGGTCGCGGTCACATCGGCTACGTCGCAGACGCTCGCCGGCGAAGAGTCATTGCTCGCTCGCGCAGTCGCCTGAGCGCCGTGACCAGCGGCGATCACCCGACCGCCGATGCACCGGCCGTCATCGCAATCTTCGGCCCGACGGGGATAGGCAAAACAGCCGTCGCGATCGCGCTTGCACAGCGCCTCCGCGCGCGGGGCGAGGACCCGGTTGCGGTGTCGGTCGATTCGATGCAGGTCTACCGCGAGCTTCCGATCATCACCGGGGCCCCGACCGCCGAGCAGCAGGTGCTGCTCGAGCACCGGCTGATCGGCAGCATCTCGGTTGCCGATCGATACGACGTTGCCCGGCATGCAAAGGCGGCGCACCGTGAGATCGACGAGCTTCGCGCCGACGGTCGTCGCCCGATTGTCGTCGGGGGCACAGGCCTTTATCTCCGGGCCGCACTAACCGAGTTGGATCTGATGCCACCGCCCACCGAGGGCACACGGGAGCGGTTGATCTCCGAGCTCGAGATCGACGGACAGGAAGCAATGTACGAGCGCTTGACGGAGCAGGACCCGGCAGTCGCCGCCTCGATCAAGCCCGGCGATGCGCGGCGAACGCTTCGGGCGTTAGAGGCGCTTGAGCAGGGCGAATCCGCGTCCGGACGCGACCAGAATCGTCTCTGGACCGATGAGACACGGGTTCCGACGCATCTTTTTGCTCTGACAATGGATCGCGATCAGCTCTACGCGCGCATCGAGGCGCGCGTCGACGAGATGATTGAACTCGGTGCCCGCTCCGAAGTGATCGGCGCGCAGTCACTGGCGGGGCAAACCGCACGGCAGGCGCTCGGCTTCAGCGAGCTGGTCAGCGACGACGTTGATTCTCTCAAGACCAACACACGTCGTTATGCCAAGCGTCAGCTCACTTGGCTGCGCAAGCTTTCCGGCGCGGTTGAGATCGACGTCACTTCGGCGGATGCTGAAGCGGTCGCCGATGCGATCGTCAGACAAATCCGCGAACCGCGCACCGGTTAGACTGCCGCGCCGATGAGGTTCGAGAAATGGCAGGCCCTAGGCAACGACTACATGATCGTCGAGCGAAGCGACTTGCCGTTCGAGCTGACGCCTGCCCGTATCAAGCACATCTGCCGCTATCACTTCGGCGCCGGCGCGGACGGGATTTTGCTGATAGAGCCATCTGAAGACCCTGAGTTAGTCGCGAGTGTGCGGATCTACAATCCCGACGGATCCGAGGCCGAGCTGTCTGGCAACGGCATTCGGGAGGCGGTCATGTACTTGCGTCGCGCCGGCCGCACCGAGCTCAACGAGTTCGCCGTGGGCACCGCCGCCGGCGTGATCCGACCGCGAATCGTCTCCGACGACGAGTGCGAGGTTGCGATGGGGCAGGCATCGGTGACATCGAAGGACTTCCCCGACGGTCCCACCGACGGACGGGGCCTGATCACTGTCGGATTCACCGACCTCGAGTTTCAGCATGTCTCGATCGGCAATCCTCAGTGTGCGATCGAGATCCCTGGAACTCAGGCCGACTTGCTCGCCCTAAATCTCCGCCGGATCGGACCGGCACTCGAGAGCGACGATCGGTTCCCAAATCGCACGAACGTCTCGTTTTGGCAACGCTCCGGCGAGCACTCGATTGTCGCGCGGATCTTTGAGCGCGGGGTAGGGGAGACGCTCTCGTCGGGCACCGGCGCGACCGGTGCTGCGGTCGCCGCCCATCTGCGCGGCATGGCTAGTCCGATCACCGTCACGCTCGACGGTGGGGAGCTGCTTGTCGCGATCGACGATGACCTGAACATCACGCTCGCGGGTTGGGCTAAGCCAGTGTTTGCCGGCGAGCTCGCCCCCGAGTTTCTAACTGAACTGGAGAACATCTGATGCAGCCGAGCAAGCGGCTTTCGCTGATCCCGCCCTATCTTTTCGCCGAACTCGAGCGGAAGATCGCCGACAAGAAGGCGGCGGGAATCGACGTGATCTCATTGGGAATCGGTGACCCAGACACCCCGACGCCGCCGAACGTCGTCGAGGCTGGCCAGCGCGCGCTTGCCGATCCTGGCACTCATCAGTACCCATCCAATCGCGGGCGCACGGAGTTTCGCGCTGCCGTCGCAGAGTTCTACGCGCGCCGCTTTGACGTTGCGCTCGATCCCGAAACGGAAGTGATGCCGGCAATCGGGGCGAAAGAATGCATCTTCAATCTGAATCTCGCTTTCCTCGATCCGGGCGATGTCGCCCTGGCATCTGATCCCGGCTACCCCGTCTACACCGCGGGTCCGTTGCTCGTGGGCGCTGAGCCTGTGCTTTTGCCGCTGCTCCCGGACCGGAATTTCGCACCCGACCTGTCCGCGATCCCGGCCGACAAGCTCGCCAAAGCGAAGCTGCTGTTCATTAATTATCCGAACAATCCGACCGGCGCCATCGCGCCCGAAGGGTTCTTCGCGGAAGTAGTGGAGTTTGCGCGTGCCAACGACATCCTCGTCGTACACGACGCGTCCTACACCGAGACAAGTTACGACGGCTACAGACCGCCCAGTTTTCTCGAGACGCCCGGCGCCAAAGAGGTCGGCATCGAGGTCTTCTCGTTGAGCAAGGGCTACAACATGACTGGTTGGCGTGCCGCCGCGGTCGTCGGAAACGCAGAAGCAATCGCGACCTACTGGCGGCTCAAGACCAACATCGACTCAGGCAACTTCGAGGCAGTGCAGTTGGCGGCCGTCGAGGCACTAAGCGCGAACACCGACGGCGCGGTCGCTGCCATGAATCAGACCTACGCTCGCCGCCGCGACCTCGTCTGCGACGCGCTTGCAGAAATCGGCGTGAATGTTTCGCGCCCGCAGGCGACGATCTACATATGGGCGCCGGTGCCCGACGGATTCGACAGCGCCACGCACTACTGCGAACACGTGCTTGAAGAGTCGGCGGTAGTCATTTCACCCGGCGGTGCATACGGTGCCAGCGGCGAGGGATTCTTCCGGATCTCGTTGACGACACCGGATGAGCGCCTGACCGAAGCGGTCGAACGACTGCGGTCGACGCTCGCGAAGTAGCGGGTCGAACGCCGACCGCTGGCGTTAGTCTGTAGTCAGTGCAACGCATCAACAACGGAGACCGGCGACCGGAGAGTCGCTACGGGGAAGGGATCCGAAACCCGCGTGCCAAGCAGCGCGCGATCTGCATCGCTTCCGGACGAGACGTAGACCTCGCTGAGCTGCGAGAACTGCTGCGGACCGCCGGCGTAGCGGTCGCCGGAGAGCTAATCCAGCCACGCGACGAGCCCGACCCCAATGCCTACCTCGGTCGCGGCAAGTTGGCCGAGCTAAAAGAAGAGGTCAAACGCTGCAACGCCAACGTGATTGCTTGCGATGACGAGCTACTGCCACGTCAGGCACGCAACCTCGAAGAGGCGGTGGGCATCTCCGTTGTCGATCGCACCGAGATCATCCTCGACATATTCGCTGGGCACGCGCGCAGTGCAGAAGGCAAGCTGCAAGTCGAACTAGCCCAGCTGGAATACAACCTTTCGCGTATGCGCGGGCTCTGGACCCACCTCGAGCGGCTCGGCGCCGGAATCGGCACGCGTGGTCCCGGCGAATCGCAGATCGAGACAGACCGCCGCCTCGCACGCGACCGCATCACCGCACTTCGTCGCAGGCTCGATCAGGTCCGCTCTTCGCGCGAGACGCAACGCCGCGAACGCGAGCGCAAAAGCCTTGCCACCGTCGCGCTGGCCGGTTACACCAACGCCGGCAAGTCGAGTTTGCTCAACACGTTGACCGGCTCTGATGTAACCGTCCGCGATCGTCTGTTCGAGACGCTCGACCCGACTACTCGCACGCATGCGATCGACGGGCGACAGGTACTGATCACCGACACCGTCGGATTTATCCGCAAGCTGCCACACCATGTTGTCGACGCCTTCGCCTCGACGCTCGAAGAGGCGCTTTCGGCGGAGCTGGTGCTGCACGTCGTAGACGCCTCAATGGCCGAGGAGGATTTGATCGCGATGATCGCGGCCGTCGATGACGTGCTCGCCGAGATCGGAGTCGTCGAACACGACTCGCATCTCGTTCTCAACAAGATCGACTTGGTGACGCCCGAGCGTCAACAAGAACTCCGCTATCGACACCCCGGCGCCTCGTTAGTTTCGGCGGTCACTCGTCAAGGTCTCGACGAACTTCAGCAAACAATCGCGCGCAAGCTTTCGACAAAACTCGTGCCGGTCGAGCTGCTCGTGCCCTACTCGCATGGCAGCGTGATCGACCTGTTGCACCAACAGGCCGCCGAGCTCGTCCGCGAGGACCGCGGTGACGGTGTGCTTGTCACTGCCAGGCTGCCGCGCCCGGTCGCCGAACGCCTGCGCGAGTTCGATGTAGGTGGGCCGCGTCCGGCCGCACCCGTCGCGACGCAAGATCCGCTGGCCGATGACGACGAGGACACGCTCGCCGCTGTTTCATCCGGGGCCGCCGCGTAGTATCCGCGGTCTCGTGCAACTGCGCTTCACGAAACTCGCGGACGATGCCGTCGTCCCAAGCCAGGCGCATCCCGGTGACGCCGGAAGCGATCTTTACGCTCGAGCGGCCGTCACCCTTGCGCCGGGGGAACGCGCTCGGGTCGGCACCGGGATCGCAGTGGCGATCCCCGACGGTCACGCAGGGCTGGTGCTTCCGCGTTCCGGCCTGGCGCATAAGCATGGGATCTCGGTGGTCAACGCACCGGGTTTAATCGACTCGGGATACCGCGGCGAGCTGCAAGTGCTGCTGCTTAATACCGATCGCTCCGAGAGCTACGACGTCAAAGCGGGAGATCGCATCGCGCAGCTACTGCTCGTTGCGTTCACGGCGCCGCAGTGGGCTGAGGTGGACAGCTTTGAACAGACTTCGCGCGGCGACTCGGGCTTCGGGTCTAGCGGCAGCTAGTCGGCCGCGGACTCTTTCGCCGCACTACGAACCATGTACGGCGCTACCAGCGTCGTCAGGATCGACATGCCGACAATCACGGCGAAGATGTCGGGTTCGATCACGCCTTCATTGAGGCCGATCCCGGCGACGATCACGCCGACCTCACCGCGCGGCACCATGCCCGCGCTGACAATCTTCCGATCGATTCGGTTCATCCCGCGGGTGCCGAGCCATGCCCCGAGGTACTTAGTCACTACCGCGAGTGCAGTGACGCCGACCAGCAGCGCGATCGTCTCAGGCTCCTTGAATGCGCTGATCGCGACCTGTGCTCCGATCGTCGCAAAAAAGAACGGCGCGAAGAACGCGTAGAGC
>JBASTN010000133.1:0-1803 GCA_049274915.1 Solirubrobacterales bacterium | reverse complement strand
TCGCTCAAAGAGACAAAGACCAGCAAGATCAGATCCGTGAAGCTGATGCCTGCGCTTCGCCATGACTTATCGGAATGGCGCCTGCGCAGCGACGACGTGACCGGATTCATCTTCCCGGGCAGCCAGCAAGGCAAGCCCTGGGGCCGCGAGATGTACAAGAGCTGGGAGCGCAAGATCTTCAAGCGGGCGGCAATCGCCGCCGGTAGAAGTGACGTCACTCCCTACACGCTCCGCCACAGCTACGCGAGCCTGCTGATCCGCGAAGGAAAGTCAGTTGTCGAAGTCGCCGCCCAGCTCGGGCACGCGCCGACGATGACGCTCGACACCTACGCACACGTGATCGCCGACCTCGACGAGGGCGAGAGATTGCCGGCGTCAGAGATGGTCGATCAGGCCAGAGAGTTGGTCCTGCGAGTAGGAAACGAGAACAACGAGGACATTCAGATCGGGCAAAACACCCCGAAAAATGTTCGTAAATTGTTCGCACGGGACTTAGGTGGTGGTCAGCAAACCGCCTAAACCCGCATCAACACTGAAGCCCTCTTCCGGACTCGAACCGGAGACCCCTTCCTTACCATGGAAGTGCTCTACCAACTGAGCTAAGAGGGCGAGTTGGTCAGACAATGCTAGTCGGCGCGAAGCACCGACGCAGACACGTTCTCAAGATCGGCCCGCACCCGCCGCGTCGGCGTCTACAAGAACTCGATCCACACCACAGCCGCCAAAAAGCAGACAATCAACCCAAGCAGCACCCACCCGCCGATCGCCTCAAGCTTGCGCACCCGATCTAGCTCCGCGCTCGGCAGCGGCACCAACTCTCCCCGTCGCAGCGTCAGCCTCTCCTCCACCGCGCGCTCGACCAGCTGCGGAAACTCCAGCCCCGGGTTCAGACGCGACACGTCAATCCGAAACACCCCACGCTCGGTGTCAAACAGCAGCTCTCGACGTTCATAAATCACCGAGTGCCCGCCGGCCTTCGCCATCGACTCAGACCGCACTAGGTCGCAACGGCCGCGCACCTCGTACCAGTCCAACTTCCAGCCACCACGCAGACGAACCAGCTCAATCCCGTCGGCCGTAATCCGGATCTTCCGTGCCTCGTGGTTGATCTGCGCGGCATCAAGCGCTCGCGTGTCTAGACCGGGGCGGCCCCGACGCTTCACTTCCAGCACACCGGTCGTGGTCAAGACCTCATCGGCCGCCGCCAGCTTGTCGATGTGTCGGCGGATCGCGTCGCTGCTCGCATTCCCGTCGTCATCGACCAATGCGTAAATCGTCTCGCCTTCCACCCACTCCGCGAGGCTCAACGCCTCATCTAGCTGATCCGCAGCGATCAGCGACGAAACCATGTCTAGTGCCACGCCGTGGTGAGAGCGAGGTTTCGAGTTGATTACTTCTTCGACCGAGCGTCGCACCGTGGCTACGTCGCCGTCGCGGGCGGCGCGCCAGCAGGTGTCGCGGATTTCGTCGATTGCCGAGGTCACACTCGCGGCATCGACCGGTCGTGGCGGCGGCATTAGACCGCGAACTACACGAACGTATGGGGACTACCGCATGGTGGGTAGGAACGAGATCAAACGTGCGAATAAATCTTCTGCACGTCGCCCAGATGCATCGGCCGGCCAAGGATGTACCCCTGGCCGTAGCTCACTCCAAGCTCGCGCAGGCAGTCCAGTTCGCTCTCTGTCTCCACACCCTCCGCCACGATCTCCGCACCAATCTCGTGCGCGAACGTAATCAGCCCCTTAGCCAACGCCCGGCGCGCCTGGTCCGTATCGATCCCACGCGTCAGCGAGATATCTA
>JBASTN010000132.1:0-3858 GCA_049274915.1 Solirubrobacterales bacterium | reverse complement strand
GCGGTCGGCGATCCGGCCGCCCCACCAGTACCCGGCCGAGAGCGCGACGAGCACGATGCCGATCGTGTTCGCCCACACGATCATCGACGCCCCGAAGTACGGCGCCATCAATCGCACCGCCGCGATCTCGAGCCCGAGTGCCGCGGTGCCCACGACGAAGACCACGAGCCCAAGCGGGGGAATCGTCCGCGCCCCCGCGGCGCTCCGGCCTGTGATCATCCCGCGCTCGTCCACTGGACGCGAAGCATAAACCGGCCCTCCCACGAGTCTCCCGTACGGGCGCTCGACCGACCCGCTGCGGATCAAGCGAGGCCTTCAGTCCGGCAACTGCGGCGTCGAGAAGCGCTCGTCACGCTCAAGTAACACCGCCCGCTTGATCGCGTCAGAGCCAAATCGGTTGCGAATGTCGTCGACAGCTGTATCGAGCTCGGTCGCTCCTGCGCCGTCGAACTGCAGGGAAAGCTGAGCGCCGTCGTCGAGGTTTGCAACTGCGACGCCGATCAGGGTGATCCCGCGGGATTCGATTTCTTGACGGGTCGCTGCGAGTAGTTCGCGGGCGGTCGCGAGAATCGTCTCGGTCTGGGTTGTCGCGGAGTTGAGCGTGCGCGATCGCGTCGCCTTCGCGAAGTCAGCGAAGCGCAGACGCAGCACGACTGTGCGCCCGGACCGGCCCGCCGCGCGCAGGCGGCGGGCGAGACGTTCGACGAGGCCGACGAGAATCGTGTCGAGCTCGTGCTGCGAGTGCCGACCGCGACCGAGCGCATGCTGTGCGCCGATCGATCTGCGGCGTGCTCGTTTCTTAACCCTGCGCGGATCCTGATTTTGAGACAGCGCGAAGAGATGCTTGCCCGCCGACGGACCGAGGATCAGAGTTAGCGCGTCTTCGCCCCGCGTGGCGATGTCGCCGACAGTGCGGACGCCGCGCTCGCGCAACTTCTTTGAGGTGACCTTCCCCACCCCCCAGAGGCGCTCAACCTCGAGCGGGTGCAGAAAATCGATGCTGTCTTCCGGCGAGACGATCAACAGTCCATCCGGCTTGGCGAATGCGCTGACGACCTTTGCGAGAAACTTCGTGTTGGCGACGCCGACCGTGATCGGCAGGCCGACTTGCTCGTGGATATCGCGCCGCAGTTTTGTGGCGATCTCGTGCGGGGTGCCTTTGATCTGCTCGAGCCCGCGGACATCGAGGAAAGCCTCGTCGATCGAGAGCCCCTCGACCGAGGGTGATGTGTCTTCGAAGATCTCGAATACGGCGCGGCTGGCCTCGGTGTAGGCGGACATACGCGGCGGAACGACCACGGCCTCCGGGCAGAGTCGGCGCGCTTCTGCACCATTCATCGCAGTGCGCACCCCCTTGGCCTTGGCGTCGTAGGTCGCGGCGAGCACGACACCGGCGCCGACAATCACGGGTCGATTGGCGAGTGCGGGATTGTCACGGCGCTCGACCGAGGCGTAGAACGAGTCGAGGTCGGCGTGCAGGATCGTCGCTTCGGCAGGCACGAACTGATGTTCGCAGGCGCCGCCGACGGCTGTCCGTCGCTCGGTGGCACGATCGGCAAGATCAAGGGCAACAAGCTCAAGCGCAAGCTGCTTGTCAAAGGCATCGCCATTCCGGTCGCCTGCGGCACCGATTCGAACGTGGCAGTTGCACTGACGATCAAAAGCAAGGTCGCCAAGGCACTGAAAATCCCGGTTAAGAAGAAGGCCAAGACCGTAGTGGTCGGAGCGGCGAAGGGCAGATGTACCGCTGGCAAAAAGTCGGCCGTCAAGTTGAAGCTGGCTAAGGCCTTCAGGAAGAAGCTGCTCAAGTCACGCAAGACCGTCGCCGCGTCCCTGACTGTCACCTTTTCGCTGACCGGCCGGATCACGATGTCGGCCTCGCGCTCGGTCAAGCTCAACTGACGCATCCCGCGCGCTCGCCGCTAGTGTGCGCGGCCGATGCCCGACAACGCTCTCCACATCACGAACCTGACGAAGCGCTACCCGACCGGCGTCGAGGCGCTGAAAAACGTCTCGCTCGACATCGAACCCGGCGAGTTCTTTGGTCTGCTCGGGCCCAACGGCGCCGGCAAATCGACTTTGATCCACTGCGCGACCGGCCTCGCGCAACCGACTTCCGGCGAGATCGAGATCTTTGGTCACGACGCGATCCATCACTACAAGCAGGCCCGCCAGTCGGTTGGGCTGGCGCCGCAGGATCTCAACCTCGACTGGTTCTTGACGCTCGAAGAATCGCTCGAGTACCACGGCGGCTACTTCGGGATGGGTCGCCGGGAGCGCAAGGAGCGCACGAAGGAACTGCTCGAGATGTTCTCGCTTAGCGAGAAGCGCGACCAGCGCACCCGCACGCTTTCGGGCGGTATGAAGCGCCGGCTGATCCTCGCACGGGCATTGATGCACCGGCCAAAGCTGTTGATCCTCGACGAACCGACCGCCGGCGTCGATGTCGAACTGCGCCTCGAGCTGTGGCACCTGGTCCAACAGATCAATTCCGAGGGCACGACGATCATGTTGACGACGCACTACCTCGAAGAGGCAGAGCAACTCTGCAGTCGCATCGCGTTCATCAACGAGGGTGAGATCGTCGCCGTGGGCACCAGCCAGAGCCTGGCCGCGAAGTATCGGGTGGAATCGCTCGAAGACGCCTACCTGGAGCTGGTCGGACGCAAGGAACTCTCGCGCGCACATGTCGCGGCCGACGGAGACGAGGAGGGCGACGCGTGAACGGCGATCAAATCCGCTTTTTCACACTGGTCGATCGTGAGATCAACCGCTTCCTCAAGATCAAGCGCCAGACGCTCGGCGCGCCGCTGCTCGAGACGTTCCTCTACATCTCCGTATTCGGCGCGGCGCTCGGTTCGCGCATCGACAAGCTGCACGGCGTCGATTACGTCGTCTTCATCGTGCCGGGCCTGATCATGATGGCCTGGGCGACCAACGCGTTCGCCAACAACTCTTCGTCACTGCTGCAGCAGAAGTTCCAGCGGTCGATCGACGACCAGCTCTCCTCGCCGGCTTCGCCGCTGGAGTTGCTGATGGCCTTTTCACTCGGCGGGTTCATCCGCGGGATGTCCGTCGCGGCACTGACGTTCGTCGTCTCGTCACTACTGGTCGATCTGCCGGTCGAGCACCCGCTCGTGCTGCTCGGTGGTGTCTTCCTGGTCGGCTTCTTCTTCTCGCAGCTCGGTGTGCTGGTCGGTCTGCGCGCCGAGCAGTTCGACGACGTCGCCTTCTACCAAACGTTCCTGTTGCAGCCGTTGATCTTTCTCGGCGGCGTTTTCTACTCGGCGACGTTGCTGCCCGAGCCGTTTCAGACGCTGACGAAATTTAATCCGGTGTATTACATGATCGCCGTGGTGCGCTACGGATTCCTCGGTTTCAGCGAGGTGAACGTGGCGCTGTCGCTGCTGGTGTTGTCGGCGGCGACCGGCGCGTTGTTCGCCTTCAACCTGCGGCTCTTCAATCGCGGTTACCGGCTGCGGGCCTGACGCCGGCCCGGCGACCGGATCGTCACCCGACCCCCTCGAGCATCAGGCCGACCGCGAACGCCACCCCCGCCGCCAGGCCGCCGACCGCCAGCGTCTCCAGCCCGGCCGCCCACCAGCGCGTGTCGACGACCTTCGCCTTGAGGCTGCCGACCAGGAGGAATCCGAGCGCGGTCAGCACCGCGCTCCAGACGCCGGGATTCGCGACCTCGTGCCAGCCGATCAGATTCCAGAAGAAGACGGCCAGCGGCAGCGCGCCGATCACGATGAACGCGGCGAAGGTGGCCGCGGCGGCGCGCAACGGGCTGGCGGCGTCGGTGCCGTAGCCGAGCTCGGCGCTCATCATCACGTTGACCCAGCGATCGCGGTCGGA
>JBASTN010000131.1:0-4317 GCA_049274915.1 Solirubrobacterales bacterium | reverse complement strand
CCGCAGCCGGTCCCGATGGACGGCTGCACTTGGTCTGGGGATACTCCGAGGCCTCGCTCTCGGGCAAATGCGGCGCCGATGCCGGGTTCTGCGACCACGACTTGTACTACGCGGTGTCGGCCGATCGAGGAGCGACCTGGCAGAACTTGGACGGCAGTGTCCGCCGGCCCTCATCGCAGGCACCGATCGCCAACGACGACAGGCGCTTCCGGATCGCCTCCGGTCATATCGGGCTGTTCAAGGCGATTTCCGCCGGCGACGGCGATGTGCTGGTCGTCTTCAGCCGCCGAAGCGGTGCACTCGCCGGCAGCAAGACCAAGTTTGCGCTGCGCGCGATCAGCTTGGCCGCAGGCCGCGCCCGCGAACACTCGATCGCCGAGCCGGAGCCGGCCTGGGATTCGGCGCCGGTGCTGCGACGCGACGGCGATAGGTTCAGCCTGTGGCTCTCGACCGGAAAACGCATCGTACGCATGAGCGCCGCGAGCGCCGCCGGCCCGTGGCGCCAGCAGCTCGCGTACAAGGGAGATGCATGGTCGCTGACCGGAATTCAGTCCACTGTCCCAGGCCGACAGCTGCTGCTCTGGCGTGGGGCACGCGAGAATGGCCTGTCGGAAGTGGTATTGGGCGTCGCGCCTTCCGCGACATCGCCGCCCGGCTGACCGCCGCGCCGCGCCAGTCGCGTCCCGACGCGGCATCGCGACCGCGCCGAGATCGATCCAGACGCCTGTATTGCTCCCCGCACATTCGGGACACCACGTCAAGCCCTGCGGGTGTGCCTGGCCATTGGCGTTCAACCGATCGAAGCCTGCGACTCGAACCGCCCAACGCAGCAAGACCGTAATGACAGGGATGAAGTCAGGCACGATGTCGATCGGCACAAGCAGGTAAACCTGCATTTAGATAATTATGCAGGCGGCGAGAGTCAGATCGACCAAGTTTGCAACCGACCCAGCAGCACCTTGCGACCCACTTGCTACCGACTCGGCTCGTCCAAGGCCAAAATTCCCAGGACGGGCCGGAACCGATATGGATTCGTAACCCGGCCTCCCTAGCCCAATCCAATGCCCGTTAGGGCCAAAACATGCTGAGTCGGTCGGAGCACAGCAGTCGCCGGCGGAGTCGTCAGGCGGGCGAACCCGAGCAGCTCGTCCTCGGCGACGGAGGTCGGACGCGCAGGTCAGCTCTCGCGGGGCGCGCACCGGTTGTGGAGCATCAACTCGTTGCCGTCCGGGTGGGTGAAGAACGCCATATGGCGGACCCCGGTGTCGATCGTCGGGCCCGCGAACTCGACCCTCTCGGCCTCGAGAACAGCGGCGCGAGTAGACGGCGTCACGCCAGGAGTGCCGCAGCCTGATGTCGGCGAAGCGCGTCGTACCGAGCACCGGGACGGCGCAGCGCTAGACCCACTCGTCGAATGCCGCGAAGAAACTACGCCACGGGATCGCGCAGCATGGCCGATCCGCGCTCGTAATCGTCCAGCGAAATCAGCGCTCTGGTCGATTCGAGTTGCGCCCTGGCGGCCCGTCCGTCAGACCAGTCAATCATCGGCACCCAGCGCAAGATTCGCTCCACCATGCGAACCATCGGGTCCGGGTTGTCGCTTCGGCTCAGCGCTCGCAGCGCGCCGAGGTAGTCCTCCCGATAAGACAGCGGCACCAGGAACCGTGGCTGCGCGGCAGCGGACAGTTCGGCGTTCGCCATCAATCGTGCGGTGCGCCCATTGCCGTCGGAAAACGGATGCACTTCGTTGATCACGAACATCGTCATCGTCGCGCGTGCCGCGCCCGGCGGCAATGTTTGAATGAAGCGCCACGCGTTGACGAGGGTCCCTTCGACGAGCTCGGGCTCGACGAATCGCGTGTTGCCGGCGCGATTCGGGACGTTTTTGAATTCGCCGGGCCGCTTGTCGAGCCGCGCCGAAAGCACGTTTCGGTTGAGGTCCTTTGCGTAAGCCAGCATTCCGTCGGCCGATTCGGGTACGCGCGCGCGCCTCGTCGGGTCGACGATCGCCTGGAACGTCGCGAGAATGTCGTGCGCGTCGTCCGGGCGATCCTGCGGCACAAGCCCTTCGAACACGATGCGCTCGGCTTCTTCGACGACGAATTCCGTGCCTTCGATGAAATTGGAAAAGTAGGCCTCGTAGAAGGCGCAGACTTCGTTTGTGTCGTCGATCTCGGCGTATGCGGGGATCGGCTGCGCAAGCAAAGCCGACTGCAGCAAGTCACACCGATCGATTGCGTCGGTGTCGAACGGCAACCCGCTGCCTCGCGCGGCTCCCGAAGGCGTCGACAGGCGATCGTCGCGCGTTCCCTGAAGTGCGCCGATCTTGCCGTCTAGCACTTCGAACCATTCGCTCCAGGGCGCTCCGCGATTTTCGGCGATTATGCGGGCGCCATCCCTCAATCGATTCAATTCGTCGGTGCCAAGCCGATCGGCGATGCCGGCCAGCCATGATTCCAGCTCGTCGGGCTTGAGCGTGCGCGATGGTCCGTTGCGTGCGCGAGAACGATCACAGTTTTCCAGCGCTGCGCGCGACTGGCCTGAGATGAACATGTTCATCACCGGCATGTCGCCAGCGATCCTGCCCAAGCCGGGGCGGCCGTGAAGCTTCAGGCCATGAATTTCGACGTTTCTTGCGTTCGCCTGCTTTTGACCCGCGTCGATGAACACGTGCCCATCATCGGTCGGTCGAGCAAGCACCGCCGAGCGCCCGATCATCACGCCGCCAGGAAAGATCGCTCCCGCAACGTCGATCCAGTTGCGTCTGACGACCTGCTGAAGCGGCGCCGTGAGATTGCTCGTGTAAACGCCTTTGTAGACGCGGCGCAATTCACCGCGCCGCGCCGCGGCCGCCGCGGCGGCGTGATCCGCGGGCCTAAACACCTCGCGGTTGGGTTCTGAGAGTTTTGCTGCTTTAGCCTCGGCCATACCCTGTGTATAAAGGATTTTCTTACTTAAGGCGTCAGAGACTCATTATTTGCTTGCTTAAGCAATCCGTCTTGCAGTGTTTTCTTATTTAAGTTGTGGCAACTGGACCTGGGCTCATCACGATGCAGCGCGGCCGTTCCGGCACAGCATGAGTACCTCGGATGCGAAGCGAGACGACGGGCCGACACCCGCGCTACCGGTACTGTCTCGCCGGTGGATTTGATCCATCAAATCGAGTCGGGCCAAGGCGAATTCCTGCTTTTCGCCCTCACGCCGCCAACTCTCGCGACGGATCGCGAACGCGCGCAAGAGATCGCCGATGCGACAATCGCGCGCCTCCGACCGCTGGACTTGGATGGCGTGATTCTCTACGACATCGACGACGAAAGCGAGCGGAATCCGGCCGAGCGGCCGTTTCCGTTCACGCCAACGATCGACCCGGCCGATTACCTCGCCGACCACTTTGGGGATTGGCCGACACCCGTGATTGTTTACCGCGCAGTCAGTAAATACGCCCCCGCTGAACTCCGCACGTGGCTATCCGCCCAGAATCCCGAACGGTCGATGACGGTTCTCGTCGGAGCCCCTTCGAGCGCCAAAGCGGGTCGCACGACACTCGCCGAAGCGCAGGCACTGCGCCGCGACGCCAATCCGTCGATGCTGCTGGGCGGCGTAGCAATACCTGAGCGGCATACTCGGCGCGACGACGAGCACCTGCGGCTGCTGGCCAAGCAGGATGCCGGTTGCCGATTCTTCGTGACTCAGGTCGTCTACGACATCAACGCGGCTAAGAATCTCGTTTCCGACTACCACTACGAGTGCCAGGCGCGAGGAACGTCGCCGGTTCCGCTCGTTTTCACATTCTCGGCTTGTGGGTCAATCAAGACTCTGAATTTTCTCCGTTGGCTCGGCGTCGATGTGCCCCGGTGGATCGAAAACGATCTCGCGCACGCCGGCGATCCACTTGAGGCTTCGTATCAACAGGCGTTGACGATCGCCTCCGAACTGATCGCCTACTGCCGAACGCTCAAGATGCCCTTCGGAATCAACGTCGAAAGCGTGTCGATCAGGCGAGTCGAGATCGAGGCATCGGTGCGACTCGCAGAGCAGTTGCGAATGCAGCTGAGGCGCTAGCTCGCGTCGTCACGCTTGTAGCGCGTCGCAACATACTCGCCGACCCACACTCGAGAACTTCGCCAAGTCCCGTCTGCCGATCGGGACTGAGCCCCGAGGCTCAGCGGTTCAACGCGACTCCGATTTCTGTCGTCGACCTGTCGGGCAACATCACTGAAATTGCCCCCGCACCGACGAGCATGACAGCCGACGCCCACAGGCACGCCTCGAGGCCGCTCACTTGGTAGAGCACTCCCGAAAGAATGGTGCCGGTCA
>JBASTN010000130.1:0-2084 GCA_049274915.1 Solirubrobacterales bacterium | reverse complement strand
GCCCGTGGACCGCATCGTATGTTGCGATGAGGGCGTTGGGTGACCCAGACGCCTTTTTGGCGTCGGACCTCGGTGTGCGGCGTGGCCTGGCCAGCCTTGGCCATGACGTGTCGCCGGTCGAAGCGACCGCCCTGGCAGAGAGCTGGCGCCCGTGGCGCTCGTACGCAACGATCTACCTCTGGGAGACCACGACTCTCGTCAGCCAGTGATGCACTGCCGCTCATTATGGGATCACGTCCGATGGGGAAGCGTGCCGCGCGAATACACGAGCCGATCGGTCCGGACGCGGTCCAGATCGAGGATGTTGACCTGCCCGTCGCCTGCGACGGCATGGTGTTGATCGACGTGCACTGTGCCGGCGTTGCCTTTCCGGACCTGCTGGTGTCGCGCGGCGAGTACCAAGTCAAGCCCGACTCACCGTTCACGCTTGGGTCGGAGGGGGCGGGAGTCGTGCGCGAGGCTCCAGCCAACAGCGGCTTCAAGGTTGGTCAACGCGTTGCTGGCGCGTAGCGTTCGTGTGAGCGGCGGTTGGTGTGAATGAAGATCCAGCCGACGTGTGTATATCGTCCGCACGTTGACATCCCGTCACAGGGGATTAAGCACTGGCCATGGGGAAGGTGACGTGATGAAGTGGGAAGTGTCTGAAAACGATCTTGTGGCTCTGACAACGCTGGGCGATGACGTTGTAAGCGGCAGCGTCTCGCTTGACGATTTCTGGAAAAGGGTTCCGCCGAACTACGAGGCACACGGCATCCTTAGGGCGATCGTCGAGGACATGGAGGACATCGTGACGCACATGCCAGGCTCAAGGCGCGGCAGTGAAATCGACATGGAATTCTGGCGGCGGACCGACGGTTATTGGCGGGCCCGTGTCAACGCGGCGGCGCTCGGCCAGTTGCTGAATGTTGAAGACTCGGATCGAGTCGCGGAAGCTCGGGCTACGGCCATTCAGAGCTTCGACTCCTCGAGCACAACTTCACCTGAGTCATTCTTCGGATAGTGCCCCAGGAGATCGCCTTTTCGCCGTTGGGAGAACAGCCTTATCCAGGGGTCTGTCCGATCAACTGTGTGCAAGACCCGTGAGCCATCCCGATCCCGCTCGAGAACAGCCATGGGAACACGTGGAAGGCCCCGGCCTCCATCGTCACTTAAAGTCGGCGCGCAGGAAGCGGATCACGCCGGGCACCGCGATCGCGGCAATCCAGGCGAAGGCGATCAGCAGCGCGGGAGCGAGGCCGTTGGTCGGTTCGGCGGCGTCGTTGGAGAACGTTACGTCGATATCGGTGAGTGCCGCGCTGATCGTGTAGTCGCGAATCGCCTCCCAGATGCCGAGCACGCTATCGACGACGAACAGCAGCGCGAAGGCCGCGACCAGTCCGCCGACAAAGCTGCGGAAGAAGAGCGTCACCGCGCCCGTGATCAGGGCGACCAGGGTCGCTTGAATCATCAGCGACGGAATCAGGTCGAGCGACTCTCCCCAGGCGAGTCCAATCGATCGCGACGACGAGATCCATTGCGAGAGCGCCGCGCCGAAGGCGGCGGACACCGCCGAAAACCCGGCCGTCGCGAGCACCGTCACCAAGCCCTTATTCGCCAGGACGACCCACCGCCGAGGCTCGGTGGTGAGTGTCCGGCGCAGCGTTCCCTGAGCGAAGTCGAGGCCGAACATCCAGGCGCCGAAAACCAGCGCGCCGATCATCGTGGCGACGGTTGCGGTCCCGCGTGGACCCTCGCGATACACCTCGGGGTCACTCGGGCTTGTCACGACCACGATCAGCGTGACGAGCGCGGTCAGTCCGAGGCAGACGGCGGCGATCATCTTGGGCGTGGGAAGCGAGCGCAGCTTCAGTAGTTCGGACGCGAAGTTCATGCGCCGCTCGCCGCCGCGTCGCCCGAGGCTCCGCCGGTCATGTTCAGGAATGCGGCCTCGAGGTCGACCTCCTGCGGCCGCAGTTCTTCGAGGTGGATCCCCGACTCCGCCAGCGCCCGCGAAATCTGTGATCCGCCGCGAATCTCGCCGGTGATCAGCATCAGACCGCTCGGGTCGATCGCCACGGTGAATCCGAGTTGCTGAAGCACGCCGG
>JBASTN010000129.1:0-6089 GCA_049274915.1 Solirubrobacterales bacterium | reverse complement strand
GGCCGCTCCCCCGCCGATCGTTGCCAGGCCGAAACCACCGGCGACGACGGGAGCCATCGGCGCGATCGCGACGAGATCGCGAGCGAGATCGCGTGAGCGCACTCCGGAAGCCTCAGCGGCGTCGCCGACGCTCGTCCGACCGCGGCTGATCAACTTCTTGACGCCTGGCACCGTCGTGTCGAGCGCGCTGGAAATCTCCTTATGTGACATGCCACCCAGCTCGCGCAACACCAAGGCTTCGCGTTGGCGATCGGGCAATGCCGCCATCGCGCCGACCAGCCACTGGAGCTGGTCGCGCTGTTCGACCTCGTCCTCCGGCCCCGCCGAGACGGCACGCAGTTCAACCGTCTCGTCGTCGTCGATCGCGACCGGCTCGGGCTTGCGGCTGCGCATTCGATCGAACGTGGCATTGCGAGCGATCGTGAAAAGCCACGCCTTGAAGGAACCTTGGAAGCGCTTGTCACGCAGCGAAGTGAAGGCTTTGCCGAAAGTCTCCTGCACGACGTCTTCGGCATCCTCGGTCGTTCCGGGGCGGCCGTTGAGGTGGAAAACGAAAGCGTGAACCGGCGCCTTATAGCGGTCGTAAAGCGCCTCAAAGGCCGTGTCGTGGCCGCGCGCGGCCAGCCGACAGAGCACGCGGTCGGGCTGAGCCGTGAGCAATCGGCTGGGACCACCTCCGGCACCGGCCGGCGGGAATCCGTGGTTATGAATCTCTCTGGAAGCTTCCATGGGCGATCCGCGCGCAATGCACGGTTCCCACTTATTAACGCATAACGCTCGGAAAGGTCCCGCTCGGATAAGGAATTTCACTGGGACCTTTGGTCTGATGTCTCGTTCTACCTCCTGATGTCCCCCATAAACAGCAGATTTGGATATAGCTGAAAATCGTTCTCTAAGGGGGAGAGAGATCCGACGTCACGGTTTTCGAACCGTCGACGCGGCCGCGTCCCTAAGTCCCACGCTGACCCGTTTGGCTGCCGAGACCGAACGGGTCAGCCGGGACGCGGGCCTAGATTGAGTCACTCCCCGACCGGTTCGCATGAAGACCGCCGGATCCCGGTCAGACTGGTAGGGCGCCGACTTCGGCGCGAAGGTCGCTACTTCTTGCCGTTGCCGGCGCGTCCGTTCGATGGAACGTCAGTCGCGGGAGCCTTCGGGGCTGGCGATTCGACCGGTGCGGAGTCGCGACCAGACCCAGAGTTGCCGGCATCAGTGCTTTTCGGCGGCTTTGCGGACGGCGGATTTGCACGGGAGTCGTTCGGTGAGCCGCTGCGTCCCGCCGCCTTCGACGCGTTCTGCTGGTGGGCCCGCTTTTCTTTGCGTGCCTTGGCGACCTTTTCCCGGTTAGCTCGCTGACGCGCACGCTCCACGCGCTCGCGGCTGCGCTGTCGGCGCTCACGAGTGGCAGCCGCGCGTTCGCGCCTTGCCTCGCCAAGCGATCCGCCCCCCGCTGCGAGTGATCCGATTGTCGAATCAGCATCATCGGTAGAGCTCGGTGCCGACGTGGCCGCGCGATCCGTGCCACGGGTCTCGGCCGCTAGTTCGCGTTCGACGACGACCGCGCTGCCGCCTAGGGCAGCGACCGTCATCACAGTCGCCACGAACTTCGCGCCGATCGCCGCGCCTGATGCAGTCGTGGCTGTACCGGCTGTGGCTGCGCCACCAATCACCGCAGCACTAGCGCCTGAGGCCCCGAGGCCGAGACCGACCGAGGCCAAGGGCAGTACCGGCGCGGCCAGTGCGAGCTGCTTGGAAATGTCTCTGGGGCGCATGCCGTTTTGGACTGCCGCCTCGCCCACGCTCGCGCGGCCACGGTTGATCAGGTGCTTGGTCGCCGGAACGGTCGTTTCCAGGGCGGCGGCGATCTCGGCATGGGACATGCCACCGAGCTCGCGCATCACAAGCGCGCTTCGCTGACGGTCTGGCAACGTTGCCACCGCGTCGACGACCCAGGCAAACTCGGCCCGATTCTCGGCCTCAGACGACGCATTGCCAGCCACGGACATTTCCAAGGTGGCATCGTCAAGCTCGGCGGTACTGGTGACGGGTCGACGTGCCCGCACGAAATCGAAGGTGCGATTGCGGGCAATCGTGTAGATCCAGTGTTTGAACGAGCCTTCGCGGCGCTTCTCACCGATCGCCACGAAGGCGCTCATGAAGGCCTCTTGAGTGATGTCCTCGGCGTCGGCCGGACTGCCATTGCGGCCCAGCAGGTGAAAGACGAATGCATGGATCGGCTGCCGATAGCGCCGGAACAACACGTCATATGCAGAAACGTTGCCACGCGCAGACAGGCGGCAGAGCACGGCGTCAGGCTGCGCGAGCAGCATGCGACTGCCGAATGCTCCACCAACCGCTTCGTGATCGCGTTTTGGGGATGCTTCCATCGCAGTTGTATCGGCGCGTCGGCACGTTTGCAGTACGTCACCGCACTAGTAAGAACGCGCATATCGACCGAATGTCCCGTCCGACCGCGAAATTTTGCCGACTACCGGAACCTTGACGGACCGCTGGCGTCTGAACTGGTGTCCCAATAAGTCCGATTTAGCCTAAAAACCAAGAGGAATCGGGGAAGTTCGCGATGAGTTCAACAAAATTGATCAAGCTGCCGCTGTTCATGACCGTGGTATTGGCCGTGACCGCGCTCATGGCGTTTGGCGCCACGCTGGCGTCTGCCGGATACATCGACACTGACGCGGACGGGTCGTCGGACCGCTGTGAGCTGCAATCAGCGACCAACCCGGCCGTCGCCGACACCGATCTGGATGGCATCGCCGACGGCGCTGAAGACACTGATGCCGACGGCGCCGACAACCGTGCGGAGTCGACGCTCAGGACGGACTGCGGTGTTCTCAACACTAAGTTTCAAACGCATCGCGGGACCGTGACGTCTTATGACGCCGGCGTGCTGACCGTGACACTCAGTCGAGGTGGAGGTGTTGTCGTCGCTCCTGTCGCGACCGACTTCAAGTGCCTAACTAACCGCGCCTCGAGCAAGGCGAAGGGCAAAAACAAGGAGAAGAGCAAGGCGACAGCTTCGAAGAAGAAGTCGAAGTTGGTCCGCTGTTCAAGCGGAGATCTGGTTGCCGGGGCGAAGGTCCACGCCGCGAAGATCCGCGACGGCAAATTCGTGAAGATTCAACTCACGAAGAAGTCGTAGAGAACCAGGCCCCCCACAAGGAAACCACTGCCTGTTAATGGCCCGGGTTCGCGCGGAGCGAACCCGGGCCTTTCTCTTGCCCCGTCCTTACAGCGGGTCGACAGAGTTTGTGAGATGTTGTTACAAGCTTGGTTCGCGAGAGTTCGCCCTAAGGCCTCGTGTGTAAAGCCAGGGAGATCGCTCAACTTCTGATCAGCGGCTGGACTATTACTCACCTACGAGATTGTGCCACGTCGGCCGGGGCGGCCTGGAAGCCCGTCAACGGCCCGCGCGCTTGCGCCAGAACTTCATCGCGAAAGTCGCGAACATGATCGCGAAGCGGCGATGGCGAAAGCCGAGTCGCACCAGGCGGTAGATCAGCGCGGGCATGACCGGGTCTTACCCGTTTCGGCGCGAAAGTAACTCGCGTGCGGCGCTGGCCGGGTCGAGACGACGCGCAACAACCTCGTCGAGCAGGGCGGCGATCTCATCGTCGCCAGACACGAACTGCTCGACCTCGCGCCGCAAGGCAATCGTCGCCAGCTCGAGCACCTCGTTGCGGAGGTTGCGGCGGCGACGCTCGGCAAGCGTGCCGCGTTCGGTGATGTGGGCACGATGAGCGTCGAGCGCCTCGACCAGCTCGTCGATGCCGATGCCGTGCGCGGCCTGCATCTGGATCACCGGCGGTGTCCAGCCGTCATCTGGGTGACCGAGGGCGAGCACGCCGCGGATCTCTCGCACCAGCGTGTCAGTCATCGGATGGTCCGCCTTGTTGACGACGATCACGTCGGGAATCTCCATCACCCCCGCCTTCAACGCTTGGACACTGTCACCGCTGCCCGGCATCAGCGCGAGCACGATCGTGTCGGCATGGTCGATCACGTCGACCTCGGCTTGGCCGACACCGACGGTTTCGATCAATACGTTGTCACGACCTGCCGCGTCCATCAACAGCACGGCCTGAAGCGTCGCCTCGCTGAGTCCGCCGAGTGCGCCGCGATTGGCCATCGAGCGAATAAAGACCCCGGGATCGAGGAAATGTTCGGTCAGCCGAATACGGTCGCCGAGCAACGCGCCCTGCGTAAAGGGGGACGATGGGTCGATCGAGAGCGCGGCGATCGTCTCGTCGCGCGCGCGCAACGCGGTGATCAGCGCCCCGATCAGCGTGCTTTTGCCAACGCCAGGTGGGCCCGTGAAGCCGACAACCTTTGCATTGCCGGTATGGGGGAAAACTTCTCGCACGAGCTCCCAGCCGATCGGATCCTCGTTCTCGACCAGCGTGATTGCGCGGGCCAGCGCGCGCTTGTCCCCCGTGATCAGCCGTTTCGCGAGTTCACTCGCGCTGGCATCGGCAGCCGGGCGTTTGGCATCGGTCGTCATCGGCCCCGAATACTAAGCCGCGCACCCGACTGCGCGAACCCGGTCGACGATCCGCCGGGCAGGCGCGATCCGCTGCGCGTATCGTTTGCGGCCGAGGATGACCATTTCTCCAGATCCAACGCAGACGCTCGAACCGGACGCCGCCGACGCTTTCGGCCCGGCCTCCGACCCCGAAGCAATCGTGATGCTCGGCCCGGCTCCACTGAACGGTGGCCCATTGACGATGCTGCGCTTCATGCTGCACAACCGGCTGTTCCGTACGCGCTACCTCAAAAGCTATTGGCGAATGTTCAAACACCGCCGGCTGCACCGCTACGGCCGCAAGCTGCATCTCGACGGACTTGCCTTCATCGGCAGAGACGTCAAGATTGAGATCGGCCCGCTTGCCCACGTCTATCTCGACCGCTGGAGCTGGGTCGGCAACGGGACAAAGCTGCGTGCACACGGCGGAGAGATCCGCATCGGCTCCAAGAGCGTGCTCGGCGAAGAGATCACCTTCAGTACCTACGAGCACATCTCGATCGGCCGTGAGTGCATCATCGCCGACCGCGTGATGTTCATCGACTTCGACCACAAGATCGAAGACGTCGAACAGGCGATCCGCAAACAAGGCGTCTACAGCAAGCCCGTACGGGTTGGTAACAACGTCTGGATCGGCTACGGCGCCTGCATCCTGCGCGGCGTTACCGTCGGCGACGGCGCGGTGATCGGCACCAATGCCGTCGTCACCAAGGACGTCCCGCCCAACGCGATCGTTGGCGGCGTGCCGGCGCGTGTTTTGCGCATGCGCGACACCCCGAAGCGCCTGCGCTGGGAAGACTGACCGCCCCGGCCGCGTGGCGGCCGACAAACTGCTTGCGGGCAAGGTACTTTCTAGTGATGGCGGACAAGACTTACGTAGATAACACCGAGGCGGCCGAGGCCTGGAACGGAGTGCTGTTCGATCGCTTCAGCGAGTTCCGTCACGTCTTCGTGACCGGACTCGCGGTGCACGGAAACAAAGCCATGGCGGAGAACCCGCCCAGTCCCGGTGACCGGATGCTCGACATCGGCTGCGGCTTCGGCGACACCACGCAGCAGATGGTCGAACTGGCGGGTGCCGGCAGCAGTGCGGTCGGGGTCGACGTCGCTGAACGATTCATCGAAGCGGCACGTGCAGAGGCCGATCAGGCCGGCGTGGAGAACGTCGAGTTCTTGACGATGGACGTCGAGCGCGAGGTGCCCGAGGGTCCGTTTGACTACGTCTTCTCACGGATGGGCACGATGTTTTTCGCCAACCCCGTCGCCGCGCTGCGGCGGACACGTGAGCAGATGCGCCCCGGTGGACGGCTTTGTTCGGTCGTCTGGCGCCAGAAGGAGGACAACCCCTGGGTTCAAATATCGGAACAGGTCGTACAGCAGTGGCTTGATGAACCGATCGCCGACGACTCAAACGAGCCGACCTGCGGACCAGGGCCGTTTTCGATGGCCAACGCGAACACCGTCAGCGGCATGTTTCAGGCCGCCGGCTTCACGGATGTGACGCTGCGACGCCAGGACGCGTTGATGTGGATGGGTCGCGACGCCGACG
>JBASTN010000128.1:0-5980 GCA_049274915.1 Solirubrobacterales bacterium | reverse complement strand
GAAAGCGCTGCTGATGACGCTCGCGCGAAATTTCGAGATCGAACTGGTTGAGCCGGCCGAGGCCGTCGAGGAGCGCTTCGCGTTCACGATGACCCCGAGCCGTCTTCTCGTTCGCCTGCGAGAGCGCGCCACTGTTGCGGCGGCCGGGCTACCGGCCCGCCAGGGCGGTACGCGGCCGTTAAGCGCCCCGGTTTCCGAGCGCTGACTGGCGACGGCAGCCGGTGACGCCGGTGAACCGTGGTTAACATCGGGCTCGAAACGTCGATCCGGAGGAAGTCATGACACACATCAGAACGCCGCGAGCGTCGCATTCGCGACGCGGTAATTTCGAATGGGTAGGCCGGTCATGAGTGCCAGGGTGGCACTGGTCACCGGCGGTGCGCGTGGCATCGGCGGAGCGATCGCGCAGGCACTGGCCGAGCGCGGCTGCGCCGTCGCGATCGGCGACCTGCTCACCGAGCAGGCGGACGAACTGGCTGCCGAGATCCGCGCAGGCGGCGGTAACGCGCTGGCCGTCAAGCTCGATGTCACCGACGCGGATTCGGTGTCGGCAGCAGTCGCCGAGATCGAGGCAGGGCTGGGGCCGATCGAGATCCTCGTCAACAACGCCGGCTGGGACGAACTGATGCTGTTTCTCGACACCGACGAGGCGTTCTGGGATCGCGTGATCGCGATCAACTACAAGGGATGCCTGCAACTGACGCATACGATTCTGCCCGGGATGATCGAGCGCGGATTCGGCCGAATCGTCAACATCGGGTCCGACGCTGGTCGCGTGGGATCCTCGATGGAGGCGGTTTACGCCGGCGCAAAGGGGGCGGTGATCGCCTTCACCAAGACAATCGCGCGCGAGGCGGCCCGCAGTGGCGTGACCGCGAATGTCGTCTGTCCCGGTCCGACCGACACGCCGCTGCTGGCGGAGATCGTAGAAGCGCAGGAGAACGCCGACAAAGTGATCGGCGCGATGACGCGCGCGGTGCCGATGAAGCGCTTGGGCCAGCCGCGCGAGGTTGCCGCGGCGGTCGCATTTTTCGTCTCAGACGACGCCGGTTATATCACCGGGCAGACGCTTTCGGTGAGCGGTGGCTTGACGATGATGTGAGCGCGCCGGCGACGGCCGTCATTGAGGCTTTTCGGCCGTGCCGGTTCGCGGCCGCGACGAGTCCGGTCTCGGCGCATTCAATTACTACGATGCGCGTTCCGTATCGACAACTGCAGGACGGAGGATGTACCGATGGGAGCACTTGAAGGCAAGGTCGCGATCGTGACCGGATCGGCACGAGGAATCGGCCGGGCGACGGCCGAGAAGTTAAGCGGCGAAGGGGCCCGAGTGGTCATCAACGATCTCGACGGCGATGTCGCGCAGCAGACGGCCAGTGAGATCACGGGCGAGACCGTCGTCTATTCGGGCGATCTGACCAAGGAGTCGGCGGCCGAAGCGCTTGTCAAAACCGCGATTGACGCGTGGGGCCGTCTCGACATCATCGTCAACAACGCCGGTTACACGATCGATGCTCCAATCCACAAGATGGACGACGACGCGTTCCAGCGAATGCTCGACATTCACACGATCGTGCCATTTCGCGTCTGCCGCGCCGCGGCTCCGCACCTGCGCGAGCCGGCCAAGCAAGAGCGCGAGGCGGGCGAGGAGGTTTTTCGAAAGATCGTCAACGTGACTTCGATTGCCGGAACGATGGGCAACGCCGGTCAGGCGAATTATTCGTCCGCAAAGGCGGGCGTGGTCGGCCTCACCAAGACGCTGGCCAAAGAGTGGGGACAGTTCAAGATCAACGTCAACGCCGTGGCATTCGGTTTCATCGATACGCGGCTGACGGTCGCCAAGGACGAAGACTCGGTGCTCGACGTCGGCGGTCGCTCAGTTCAAGTCGGCGTACCGGAGCAGATGCGCCAGATGATGAAGATGATGATCCCGCTGGGACGCGAGGCGACACCGGACGAGGCCGCGCGCGGCATCTACTTCTTGTGCTCCCCGTTGTCTGACTACGTTCACGGACAGGTGTTGAACGTGACGGGAGGACTGTTCGTCGGGATGGACTCTTGAGGATGGATTCTTGAGCAAGGCGCGCCGCGATCGCTCTCGCGCAGGGCTTCGATCTGTACACGCGGCGTCGCAGCTAAGATTTCACGTTTCGGCACGCAGGACCGGCGAACACAGGAGTTAGTTGATTTGATGTCAGCACAAAGTCTGATCGAAGGCAGGGTGGGGGTCACGGCGGAGGACCTGGCGCCCACCGAGTTCGTCGACAGTGACCACGAGGATGTGCGCGCGTTCACGGAGCGCGTCGCCGGTTCGGCCGCCGACGACTGCGCGATCGCGTCGCGCTTGTTCGCGGCGGTGCGTGACGAGATCCGTTACGACCCGTACACACTTTCGCCCGATCCTGGCGACTATCGGGCGAGCGCGGTTCTCGCTGCGGGGTCCGCCTACTGCGTACCGAAGGCGGTCTTGTTAACCGCCGCGGCACGCGCGGCGGGCATTCCCGCCCGGCTCGGCTTCGCGGACGTGCGAAACCACCTCCAGTCGCCGCGTTTGCTCCGGCTGATGGGAACCGATCTGTTCATCTACCACGGCTACAGCGCACTCTTTGTCGCGGGTGGCTGGCGCAAGGCGAGCCCCGCGTTCAACACGGAACTGTGCGCGAAGTTCGGCGTCCCGGCGCTGGAGTTCGACGGCAAGAGCGATGCCCTACTGCACGCATTCAACGGTGCGGGCGAGCGTCACATGGAGTACGTGCTAGACCGCGGCACCTCGGCCGACCTGCCGTTCACCGAGATCATGTCGGCCTACGCCGACACGTACCCCGCGCTCTAGCGTCGACGCAATCTAGAGGCTTGATGCGGGTTCACCGCCCGTCGTAAACGATGACCGGCGGCGGCGAAGCGCACGCAGCCCGGATGAGCGCTGGCGAGCTGGAAAAACGCCCTCGCGTTCATTCTCGCTGGCTGGCCGCAGGTCGTAGCCAACAGGTGCGCCGTGGCGATCGGCGATCTGGATCTGAACGGTCGCGACCGGCGGCGTCAGGCGCCGCAGTCTGCGGTTGAACTGAGACCGGCTTGGCAGATCGGGGAAGAATCCTGGAAGCAGCCTGCCGATCGTGCCCAGAAACTGGCGATCAGATGTGATCCCGGTGGCCGCTTCACGCTACCCGGCGGTCAGCCCCGCAGCCGAACCGGCATTTGCTTCAGCTGGTTCGTGAACGGCGAAAGCACGAAAGTCGGCTCGCCGTCGAGCTGCATGTTCGGAAAGCGCTTGAGCGTCTCCCCGATCAAGACCTTCAGTTCCAGCCGCGCCAGCGCCACACCCAGGCAGTAGTGCCGGCCGCCGGCGCCAAACGCCTGGTGCTCGGGGTTGCGCGTGACATCGAATTCGTTGGGGTTCTCGTAGCGCGATTCGTCGCGGTTGGACGACGGGTACCAAAGCGCCACCTTGTCGCCCTTTTTGATCTGCTGGCCGTGCAGTTCAGTGTCTACGGTGGCCGTGCGGCGGAAGTGCGCGAAGGCGGGGTACATCCGCAGCGCTTCTTCTACCGCGCTGGGAATCAATGAAGGATCGTCGAGCAACTTCTGCCGCTGGTCCGAGTGCTCGATCAGCGCGCGCATCGCGCTGCAGTAGGTGGCCTTGGTCGAGTCGTTGCCGGCGGCCATCAGCAGGAAGAAGCCCATGACGATCTCGTGCTCCTCGAGCTTTTCGCCGTCGACCTCGGCGTGAACGAGCAGGCTGGTCAAGTCGTCAGTGGGGTTCTCGCGACGCGCGGCGATCAGCTTGTTGCAGCGCTCGAAGATCAGCGGGATCTGCTCCTGCATAATCGCCTCGGGACCGCCGGGATTGAGGTCCAGGTCGCTGCCGCCAAGCACCGCGTTCATCAGCTTGGCCCAGGACGCGTCGTCCTCTGGCGGGATGCCCATGAAGCGGCCGATCACGCGCGAGACGACGGGCTGGGCGATGTCGCTGACCAGGTCGCAGGTCTCTGCGCCTTCCAGCTTGTCCAGCACGTCGACGGCGATCGCGCGAATCTCATCTTCGTGCGTGGCGATGCGCTTGGGTGTGAAACCCTGCTGAAACAGCGCCTTGAGCCGGTCGTGCTTGGGCGGGTCCATACCGATGAACATCGCCGAGATCAGCTCGCGCGGGATTACGGAATCGGAGACGACCGTGATGCCTTCGGCCGAGGAGTAGGTCTTCCAGTCGCGACTGACGGTGTGCACGTCGTCGGCGGTGGTGACGGACCAGTAACCGGCTTCCTCGGGATACTCGGGGACGTCTTTGCTCCAGTGGACGGGGCACTCGCCGCGCAGTCGGGCAAAGAGCTCGTGCGGTGGGCCATCCTGCCAGAGGTCTTCGTCGATGACAAGGATGTCTTCGATCAGCGTGTCCGCGTCGGTGCCCGGGCCGTCCGCGGGCGGCGAATCGTCGTTTACTGTTGGCACGGCGTCAAATTACCATGAATTGGCGCGGGAATTTTCCACTCGACGAGCATTTCAAACGGGACCTACTGATGCGTTTCAAGTTTGAACTCGCGGCGAGTGGGCTTGCGGCTACGGGTGTTGCTCACTTCATCGCTCCGGCACTGTTTGAGCCGATCACGAAGCCGGCTTTTCCGAAGGACACGGAGAAGTGGATTGTGCGCGGCGGGGAAAACTGAGACCGCGATCGGGGCGGCGATTGCTTTGCCGGCTACGCGGAAGGTGGGATTCGCGGGACTGGGCGCAAACGTCGCGTGGCTTGCGAGTCGTGCGGCAGTGGCCGCGCGCGGACAAAACGGAACAATCGGTTTTCCGTATCAACCAACGTCGATTGTCTGGGCTCACCTCGCCGTTGGTGCTCCCGGTTTGCTGCTGACGGCGATCGCAGAAAATGCGATCTTCCACATAGTCCAGGTGAGTATGCGCCAACGGGACACCCGCGCATTCGAAAGCACTTCTAGCCGCGTATGAAGCTCGTCGCTCGCCAGCGATTGATGTGCTTCGCCTCGAACTTCCACTTCTAATTGCCTTGGTATTTCGCAATTCTTCGCTTCGCCAATCGAACGTGCACCAACAGACCGATCACGCAGGACCTCGTCAGGCGTCTGACGTTGGCCGGCCCGCCGCCTGCTCCTCCACCCCGATATGCGTTACGTCCTCAGCTCCCGGGGCGGGCGGAATGTTCGTCATCGCGTGTTCGGCCTGCGCGGTTATCGTCAGGCTTGGGTTCACGCCGATGTTCGCCGAGATCGCCGCGCCGTCGGTCACCAGCAGGTTGCGATAGCCGAACACCTGCAGTTTGTCGTCGATCACCCCGCTCTGGCGATCGCGCCCGATCACCGCGCCGCCCAGGATATGCGCCGTAGTCGGGGTGTTGAACAGCACCTCGGTGATCCCGCTCTGGGGAACCCCGCCGATCGATTTCGCGACCCACTCGGCCGCGAGGTTAGCGACCGGTATGAAGGTCGGATTGGGACGCAGCGGATCCTGTTCGGTTTGCAGCTTGATGCCCGTGCCGAGCAGTTTCTTCTTCGGGATGAGCTTCATCGAGCTGTCGACCGTCTGCATCACCAGCAGGATCAGCGTCCGGCGCGACCATTTGCCGGGCCAGATCGAACGAGCGAAGTTGAACGGGTGCCGGATCGCCTGGCCGAGGAACCTGACCGGCCGGGTCAGCTTGTTTCCGTCGCCGGTCATCAGCGCGAACAACATGCTCATCGAGTCGGCGCCGCGCCCGTAGGTGACGTTTTCAATGTGCGTATGTTCGTCTGGATAGATACTGGAGGTGATGGCGATCGAGTCGGCGAAGTCGCGCTTGTCATCCTTGGCGGTTACGCAGGTGATGGCTTCGCTGTTGGTTCGCACCACGCTGCCGAGCCGGTCCGAAAGGCCGGCCAGCGATCCGGAGTGCTTGCAGTTCTGCAGGAGCAGATTCGTGCCCAGCGGTCCCGCGGCCACCACCACCCCGCGGGCGGTCTGGGTGCGGCGGCGCTTG
>JBASTN010000127.1:0-24593 GCA_049274915.1 Solirubrobacterales bacterium | reverse complement strand
CTTGTCCACGGGCTGCCATATCCCGCGCTCCACGTCAGCGAGTACGTGCTGTAGTTCCCGGTCGGCGCGCTCCGGGGTCATTCCGTCCTCACGGGTGCCGACCGTCACGTAGCGGCGCTTGCCGTACGCGGTGAAGCGCAGGGCGTAGGACGTGCCCCGCTTGCCCTGCGTGGCGATCACTTTCCCTGTAGCTCGTCTTGCCATTAGCTCGATACCTCCGTTTCGTCAGGGTCCAACTCGCCGGCACGCGCAGCCGTGTCGCGAAGATCGCGAGGCGCGTCGGTTTCGCGGTCAAGATCAAACATGGTGGTGACTCCTTTGGATTGGAGACACCGGAGAAAAAGCCAGGTGCGGTAGCCGTACAATTGGCCGCGCAGCGGATCTAATCCATCCGATGCCACGCCCCCGGTCGTTTAGCGCGACGCGGGGGCATTTATTTGGAGCTTCAATCCTACCGCAATCGGTGGTCGCCGTGGGGTGCGAGCGGGGCATCTATCACCGGAAGAATTGGAACTGCTCGACCGTGGTATCACGTGGGCGACCAGCAGCAGCCACCGCCTGTGTGACGGCGCTCGCGGTGCCGAGCGCCGCCGTGTACCAGCCCGGTTGCGCAAGATCGATCCCGAAAATGTCAGGCATCGGCCAGCACACGCAGTTCGTCATCGGTCGGCTCAATAGCCAACGGTGAAGTCACGAAATCCGGGAGCTGCTTGCCCGTGCAGTACGGCGGCCGATGCAGTCGTACCGGCTGATTGAAAGCCTGCTGAATCCGAAAGTTCGTGCGTCCCGGATTGGCCCCTGCTTCAACGGCGATTACTCGCGTCCGACCTTCTCCGCATGTCTCGTACAAGTCGTACGCCGCAAAGGGTTTGATTCGGCTCGCAGTCTCCGGGCCGGCGTCGCGCTCTAGCTGCTCGACTATCGCGGCGAAGTCGGCTTCAGCCTTGCTCGCTTTGCGCGCGTCGACACGCTGTCGGGCACCGGCGGCACCATCTCTCTGCTGGCATCGCTTGAAAAGCGAAAGGGCGCGCCGCTCCGCCTCCGCAGCGTCGATGCGGGCGATCTCAGCCCGAGCCTCCTCCAGCGTCGTGACGTGATTTTCGCGTGTGTCGATGTCTCTGAGTTCCATATGGGTTAGTTCTCCATCTCGTGTTGGACCGCATCGGCTGCGGCCTCGTAGTCGCTGCCGTCATTGATCGCGCGCATCCGTATCCGCTCATCTAGAGCGGCGAGACGAGCCTCGTCAGCACTGAGGTGGTCCGTCTGCGAGAGACGAATCGAAAGCGCTGACAGCTCGTCTACGGCTTCCCGGTATGTGACCCCCTCGTACTTCCTGGTCACCATCTGCGCGGCGGCGTCGAGCCGTGCCGGATCGTCCTTGAGCGCGACGTATAGACCGCGAGTGTGTGCGCTCAGGTCGCTGCTTGAGATTGCTCGTGTGAGTTCCGAAAATGTGGTGTGGTCATCGATGGTCAATACGGCCTCCGGGTCGGGTGTGCGGTGTCTTTCGTACGCCCGTGTCGGAAATCGGAAATGGATGTGACTCGGCGACGGTCTCGGCGATGGCGGCCTCCAACTCTTTGCGGTCGCTGTAGAGGGTCCGCACCGTCCAACCGAGCGCCTTGGCAATCTCGTACTCCTTGAATCCGAGATCTCGCAAGGCGGCTGCTTTCAGGGCGCGTACCGCCTTCCGACGCGGCAACTTCTTGACGCTGCGTTCGATGTGCTCAGGACCGGCGATCATCGGTCGCCCTCTGCTTGAACGCCTTAGGGCGCTTGGCAATGCCATTGTCGAGAGAGCCGTGCCTCGGCAAGGGAGGTGGTGACGCGATGCAGTCAGGGCACACGACCGACGCGCCGCCGGATCTCCGCCAGTCGGGAGGCGGGACAATCCGGTTAGCCGGTACTGCATGTCTCTCCCGCTTACCGCAGTGCTCGCAGGTCCATCGTGGTGCGAGGCTCTCAGACATCGAGAACCTTCCGCTGCTCGATCTGCGGGCGAGCTGGAACGGGTAGCGCCACGCCTTCGTCGGTCGGGCGGAATCCTTCGGTTGTCGGCGGTGGGCCAACGGCGTGACCGGTCATCTTAAGCGTCAGCCATTCGAGCATCTCAAGTTCGGGATCGGTGAGCAGGGCTAGGTCATGCGCCTCGTGGCCGGCGTTCGGATCAACCGGCAGTCCGAGCTTTTGCCGGGCAAGCGGCGAGATCCCGAGCGTGAGTTCTGACCGCTCGGCGGTTGTCTCCCATCTATCGAGCCGCCCGTAGGCCGGGTGTGCGGCACCACGGCCGACAAACACCGGGTCCGGTTGAGCGTCGAGCCACTCGTATACGCGCTCGATCCGTGCCAACGTCTGCGCGTACCTCAGCACGCTCGCCTGATCGCGCTCACGATGCAGGTGCGGGTTCGACTCGAAGACGATTTCAAGGATCTCGGCAGCGCGCGGTGCGATTAGTCGCTCCGATTGCGCGCCGTGTCGAACGCTGCGGAAGTTGCCGGGGTCCGCACCGGCTTTGGGCGAACCGTCGGCGTTGAAGAGGTTCGAGTGCTGCTCGGCGCGGTCCTTTTCCGCACGAACCTGTGCAACGTCGCCGTTGATCGTCGAGAGTGAGACGCCGAACATGGCGGCGAGCTTGCGTTGACTCGGCAACGTGCCGTCAGCGATCATCGCGCGGATCTGAGACAACCGGCGATGCTTAGGTGTTGTTCGCTTTTTCGCCACTGTTCGGCCTTTCGTTCGTGGTGTTTTGTGAACGTTCGAGTAGATCGAGGTAGTCGTCGAGCGCCAGGTCGATGCGCCACGGCATCCGGCTAGAGCGCCAGATAACCGCCGGCACGTCGATCGGGTCAGCGTCCGACTCGGCTTGCGCGATCCACGCGGGCAGGGACACGCGCTCGCATCGCTTGACTTCCAGGTGATGCCGTGGCAAGCCCGCCACGTCGCCGAGGCCGCGCTGCACACGTCCGTCGCTTGTGCGACGCGCCTGGTAGCCACGATCGCGCAGCAGTGCGACAACCTCGCGTTCGGCACCTGCGCCTTTGTTACGGCTGTCGAGGGTCATTGCGCGCCCCTAACTGGCAGTAGTTCGGGGCCGCTGCCCTTTGACTTCCGGCGCTTGGCTTTGCGCTGCGGCTTTGCGGGCTGTGAAGTCTGCCCGGTAATGCCACGCTTCATGTATTCGTCGACTGCGTGGAGATCGAACCGGAGCCGAGGTCGCGGCCCGTCGCCGACCCGTATAACTCCCAGGGCGTCAGCGTTCGCGCGTATCCAGCTATCGCCAAGGCCGGTGTACGCGGCGACGCCGGCCACGTCTGTAAAGCGACAGGCGGGACGCTGCGCCACGGCGTCAGCTACGGCGACCGCCAGAGCGCGCACGTCGGCGTCTGTCAGGGCGCGGGCGTTCAAGACGCTCCGGCCGATGATCGGGTGGTATGCGGGGCTTTGGTCTCTGCGGTCGTGGGTGTGAGTTCAAACTCCCTCATCAGCCTGTCCGCCAAAGCGTCCTCCGCGTCCGTCGCCAGCCGTTCACTGCCTGAATCACTGCCACGATGACTGCCACTGTCACCCCTTAAGGGGGGTGACGTGGCGGCAGTAATCATCGCCGTGGTTTGGCAGGCCTTGGCAGTGGTTGCCAGTAATGCCGCTTCGCCTTTTGGAGTAAGCGAGTAGAGCTTCGTACGGCCCTGCTTTGTGTGGCTAATTAACCCGCGTTCACAAAGGGATTGCAGCGCCCGGTAGTAGGTGCGCTCGGGTACCCCGGCTACTGCCTGCAACTTGCTGGCGGGTGCCGGATCACTGCCAAAAGCATCTGGCAGTGATTGCAGGATTTGGCGTTCGTTGGTGCTCAGTCCCGACTGATTACTGCCAAGGCGAATTGCCAGTGATTCGAGCACTTCAGCCGCGTGCAGTTCGAGGTCCTCGGACTCCGCATCGTCCTTGTTTTTGGTGTTGCTCAGCGTGATGTTCAAGCCGTCTGCTTTTACGTGAACGCTCAGGTCGGCAGCACCCCGCAAGGCGATTGAACCGCGCTCCCGGTCGCCGTCCCAGCCGGTGTGGTGGATGACCACGGCCGCCGCGCCGAATGGTGTCCGTATGCGGTCCACGTTGGCTAGGTAGAGGCCCATGTCTCGTGCGGTGTTCTCGTCACCGCCGATCATCGTCCGCGAAAGGGTGTCGATGACGATTTCTACCGGCGGCTTTGTCAGCGTCGCAAGCCGCTCGCCGAGCAGATCCACGTCGCCATCGTCCATCAGATGTGGCGCATCGGCGACGATGTAGAAGTCCTCCACGCTCGAAACCCCGCGTTCGGTCATCCAGGCATCACGCCGTCGCCTAAGCCCGTGTGCGCCCTCTGCGGCGATGTAGACCACCGGACCCTGCTTGGTGGTGTGACCTAGCCAGTCGATGCCGGCCGCGATGCAAAGAGCCTGGTCCATCGCGACAAACGATTTCTTTGTTCCCGGTGCGCCGTAGGCGACGTTAAGACCATCAACTACCCATCCCTCGATCAGGTATTCCCGGTCGGGCAGGTTGTCGAGGTCGTCAAGTGTGAGAAGCTTGAACCGCTCGGACTCGACAGTGGTTTGCGCTCCCTCTGGATCACGCTGCGTCTTGCTGGCCTCAAGGCTCGGCAGATACATGGCGAGTTCGTCTGTCGCCGTGCTCACGCGGCTGTCCCCCTACCCGCAGCGATAAGTGCTTCCAGCAGGTACGATTTGATTTGACGAAAGTCCCGCCGCGAATCAAGATTCCAGAGCTTCGCCGCAAACGTGTAGATGTCGCCGCCGCCGCAACCGGCGAAGCAGTTCCAACCGTCCGACGCATCTTTCCAGCACTTGAGGCTTGGCGTGCGCTCGCTACCCCCGGCGTGCCACGGGCAGACCATGTAGCCACCCGCATCAAGGTCGCGACCGGTCAGCACCGGGGCGTACACCGTCGCCGGGATCGTCGCGAGAGCGTCGTCCCTATCCAGTGGGCGGATATCAGCCTGCGAACTAGTGGCCTGTTTCTGCGGCGGCGCTGGCAGATCGCCGACCAACTCGCGCGCGGTGGGAGCTTTCTCCGGGATCACAACTTGAACGCATCGAACCGGATGCACCGGGTCGTACTTGTGGTTAGTGGAGTTCGGCGGGCGGAATATCCGCGCCGGATCGCAAGCGTTTGTGTCTCCGCCCAGATGGTGAGCAAGGCGCAGGTTCATTGCGCGCACGAACCGGGGTTCGATCCGTTCGGCCAGATCCCAATACGCCTGCGCGTGACCAGGACTTGTCTCGACAACAAAGTTGGGCGGGTACCGAAAGCTCATCGCCCGCTCGATGGCCTCGGGCGAATCGAGATCTAAGAATGCGAGCCGGCTCGGTAGACACGCGTCCGCTGTGCCTGCCATCTCACGGCGGGGAAGGATGCCGTAATAGACATCAGATCCTTCCTGAAGTTCTGCGATCGCGGCGGCAATAGCGGGGATGTCGTGCGCAGGAACGAAGCGTCGACCGAACTGGCCATCGGACCGCGCCTTAAACCTCAGCTCGCAGTATCCAGATGCCCCAACCCCGTAGTGCGGAGCGAGGCAAAGCGCGAGCGCATCGTCTTGCGGGATTGAGTAGTCGAATCCCCGCGTCACGACTTGAACCCCGGCCAGATACGCGTCGCGCTGACCCCAAGGGCGTCGGCTATCGCGGTTGCAGTTGTCGGCGTCGGTTCGTACCCGCGTTCAGCGGCCGCGATCGTGGCGCGGCTCAGTCCGGCTAGGACCGCGAGATCCTGTTGTCGAAGCCCTCGGTCTCTACGTGCCATCTCTAGGCGCGAAACCGGGCGAATTGTTTTCACATGTCTAGTCACCGGATAGTCTTTCGCCCATGTCGTCATATGTTGTCAAACGACCCGCGCGGGTTCGCTACATAGATCCGTCCAAGCGTGACTGGTACTACGACGATGAAGTCGCCGCTGCGAACGATCGGAACGTGGAAACCGTCAGACGGTGGCTACGGGCGGGCACCATCTCCGGCGATAGACCCGGTGACGGCAAGGTCTGGCAGATCCCGCGTGAATCGCTCACTGACGCCGGTCTTCAGATCCCAGGCGAGGTCATCGACTCAACTCCGCTACTTCGCCAGACGACCACGCGGTTAATTGCGCTGGCAAGCACTGAACGCGCGGGCCATTTGACGCACCGCCAAGAGACGATCGCGGCCGTCAAGGAACTCGCCGGAGCAGTCGCCGCCTTCCTCAATGCAACAAAAGGCTAAGTGCTGCTCAGACCCGGTTCCGCCGACGCTCATGAGCAGCGTTGACGGTCATCTCCCCGGCCTTAACCTTTTGGTGAAGATCGGGGCGCTGCTCGGCAACCTTGGTGATTCGGTTGACAGCAGAACCCGACACGCCGACTAGTTCGCCAGCAAGATCGGCGTTGCGTGGTGCCCGTTCACCGACTGACGTCGGTTGACGTCCGTCGGATGCAAAACGTCCCGATGAGTCGTGCTTCAGCGACTCGACGCGTTTGGCTTCGTTTTCCTTCACAAGCGCTGGGAGTGCGACGCGTGCGATCTCCGCACGCTGTCCCGTCGTCAGTTGGCGACGGTGGACGTTGAGCGAGATAACAAACTGCGCCGGACTGTCGCCCTCGTACGGACGGGTCCACGTCGCGAACACGAGCGCAATTGGCAGAAATAGAACCGCTGCCACTAACGAGCGTAAACCGTGGCAAACGGTGGCGATTTGCCGTTTATGGCCGATTGTCGAAACCCGCCGCAATCGCTTTAACCATGCGGGTTTCTGCCGTCTCACCTGATCGCGGGTGCAGCCTTCGGAGGGCAGCGCTCTATCCACTGAGCTATGCGCGCGAGCGTGTCAAACAGTGTTGTGCCGGGAGCGGACTACGAGCGACAAAATCGCCATAGATAAGGGCTAAACGGCGCGCCCGGCGAACACGGCTCAGCCTACCAGCGACTGGCGGGTGTCATCGGCGTCGGAGCCGATTGACGGAGTAGAGACCGTGGACTGCGGGTTGCGCATGCTGGTGCGTCGCCGAGTGCGGCGTCGCGGGGTGCCATCTCGCATCGGCTCAGGAGAGCCGGCGAGACCTTGGCGAATCGCGTTGACCTGGTCGAGCGAGGCAAAGAATGCGTCGAGGATCAGCGGATCAAAGTGCGTGCCGCGGCCTTCGCGAAGAATCGAAAGTGACTTCTCGAGCGTCATCGCGGGACGATAGACGCGATCACTGGTCAAGGCGTCGAAGACGTCGGCGATCGCCGCGATGCGTCCCTCGATGGGGATTTCGTCGCCGGCGAGCCCGTTGGGATACCCAGAGCCGTTCCACTTCTCGTGGTGTGTCAGGGCGATGCGAGCGGCGAGGTCGAGCAGCGGACTGTCGGATCCGGCGAGGATCCGGTGACCGATCTTGGCGTGACGTTCCATCTCGACACGCTCTTCGGGGGTCAGGGCTCCAGGCTTCTGCAGAACACCATCGGGAATCGCGATCTTTCCGACGTCGTGCAGCGGGCTGGCGATTCGCAGCAGCTCGCAGCGGTCCTCGGTCCATTCAAGTCTTTCCGCGAGCAACGCGCAGTAGCGGCCCATGCGCTCGATGTGACTGCCGGTCTCGGCGTGGCGGCTCTCGACGGCGATCGACAGACGCATGATCGTCTCTTCCTGCGAGAGCGCGAGTTGATTCTCGGAGCGCTCGAGGTCGGTAATGGTTGTGCGCAGGCGATCTTCGATGTCGGCGCGTTGCGAAAGGTTTTCCTTCAAGTCATGTGCGCGACGGCGGAGTTCGTCATTGCTGAACGCCAGTGCGCGGGTGGTGCGGCGCAGCATCGGCAACAGGGCAAGATACAGGGCAAGCATCACTGCGAGCAACGCGATCGTCAACGGTACGGCTTGGTCTCGGACGGAGCCGGCGGCGAGTGCGTAGTCGGTGTAAAACTCAAATGCGCCTTCCGCTCTGGTCTCGCCTGGGTAAATCACTGGCGCGTAGGACCCGATGACCTTGCGATTCTCGCCGGTAGCGCCCTCATTGTTGAGCGAGCTGATCTCGGTCTTGACGGCCCCGTTGATCACGTCAGTGATTTCGGCAAGGTTCGTGGTCTTCGTGCCGATCAGCGAACGGTCGTCCGAGTAGATGATCGTCCCGGCTGGGTTGTAGATCCTCACCCGGAGCACGCCGTTCTTGACGAGGTCGCGCTTAATGCCTTCGTCCATCGCGTCGAGCTTTTCGCCGCTCAATGGCTTCGACCAGTCGCTCGGATCGATGCGGTTAGGAACCACGGCGCTCGCTACGAACGCAGTGTGCTCGGAGACTTTTTGCTTCGAGTTCTCTTCGACGTTGCGCTTGACGACGAGGATTACAACCAACGCCGCAACGAGAATCGCGACGGCTGTGTACATCGCAAACGCCAGCAAAACGTGCGGAGGTCGAGCCTCGACGCCGTTCTCGCCAAAATTAGAGTTTTGTGAGCGCACGCGGTCCGTGCCGCGCCCAATTAATCGCATACAGGGAACTTCGGGTGATTAAGCAGGAATCTTGAGCGTTTTGCATCGAAAGTATCTGCAGATTTTGGGTGTCTTTTACGCCGGTAGAGTCACGCACTATGGATCTTTCAGTTGTTTTCGCAGGAACCTCTGCGTCCGCGCCGACCACTAATCGCGGACTTTCTGCGCTCGTGGTGCGGCGTGGCGGCGATACCTTGCTGTTTGATTGCGGTGAAGGAACCCAACGCCAGTTGATCAAATCGATTGGTCTGGCCGATCTCGAGCACATCTTCATAACGCACTTTCACGCCGACCATTTTCTCGGCTTGCCGGGGATGATGAAGACGTTCGCGCTTCGCGGTCGCGAGCTGCCGCTGACGATTTATGGCCCACGTGGGTTAAACGCGCTGATGCGCACGCTCGAACCGCTCTACGCGCGACTTCCCTATGAGCTGACGATTCGCGAGCTCGAGTTCGGCGAAGCGACGCGCTTTGGCGACTACGAGGTGACCACGTTCGAGGTCGATCACCAAGGGATTGCGGTCGGCTACGCCGTTGTTGAGGATGTCCGGCCCGGCCGATTCGACGAGCTCGCCGCTCAGAAGCTCGGGGTTACGCCCGGCGCCGACTACGGAGTGCTGCAGCGAGGGGGCAGCGTGACTGCGGCCGGCGGCCAGACCGTCGAACCGAGTCAGGTGCTGGGAGAGGCGCGTCTGGGCAGGAAGGTGGTTTACACCGGCGACACTGCACCGTGCGACGGCGTCCGACTCGCCGCGCACCAGGCCGACCTACTTGTGCACGAATCGAGCTTCGGCGATGAAGAATCGGATCGCGCCGCAGAGACCAGACATTCGACGGCACGCCAAGCCGCCGAGATCGCCAAAGACGCGGAGGTCAAGTTGCTGTGTCTCAACCATGTCTCGGGTCGCTACTTCGCCAAGCAGCTGCGCGAAGAGGCGCGTGAGGTGTTTGAGCGCACGGAGTTGCCGCGCGACTTCGATCAGGTGACTATTCCGTTTCCCGAACGGGGCGATCCGGAGCTTGTAAAACATCGCGACACGATTAGCTGTTAGTCTGGTTGAAACCTCCTTTAACCCGGTCCGAGAGGCCAGGAAGGACAAGCAATTGGCATCCGATGCCGCCGAAACGGTCGTCCTCGACCACGATGATCTGCGACGCACCCTCGTGCGAATCGCCCACGAGATCGTCGAGCGCAACCCGGATCAGCCTTTTGCATTGGTCGGGATCCATCGCCGTGGCGTACCGATTGCTCAGCGGCTAGCCCAGCTGATCGCAGGCTTCGACGATGCGCGCGAGATCCCCGTCGGTTCGATCGACATATCGTTCTATCGCGACGACATCGGTCACCCGGCAGCGGGTCAACAGCCCGTCGTGCACTCGTCAAACATCGACTTCGGAATCGATGACCACGTCGTCGTGCTCGTCGATGACGTCCTCTACACCGGTCGCACCGTGCGGGCGGCGATCGACGCGTTGTTCGACTTCGGCCGGCCACCATCGGTTCAGCTTGCGGTACTGGCCGACCGCGGTCATCGCGAGCTGCCGATTCGCCCGGACTTTGTCGGCAAGAACCTGCCGACCAGTCCCGACCAGCGGGTCAACGTACGCGTCCAAGAGCTCGACGGGATCGACGAGATCGTGCTCGCACCCGAGCGTGTCGGAGTGGGCGAGGGCGGCACCTGATGCGCAACCTGCTTGGCATTGCCGACCTCAACCGTGCACAGATTGAACGGCTGCTCGACCGCGCCGAATCGCTCACACAGCTGATCGATCGCGAGAACAAAAAGCTGCCGACACTCTCCGGCCGGACGATCGTCAACCTCTTCTTCGAGAACTCAACGCGCACGAGTTCATCGTTCGACCTCGCCGCCAAGCGACTAAGCGCCGACACAGTGACGATTCGCGCCATCGGCTCAAGCGTTGAGAAGGGCGAGTCACTGCGTGACACGGTTCAGACGCTTTCGGCCTATGGGCCTTCCGCGATCGTCGTGCGCAGTCCCTTCGTCGGCGCGCCCGGGATGGTCACCCGCTGGACGGACGCGGCGGTCATCAACGCCGGCGACGGCAAACATGAGCATCCCACTCAAGCTCTACTCGACGCCTACACGCTGCGCCGACGCATCGGCGATCTCGACGACAAAAGCGTTTGGATCATCGGCGACGTGCTGCACAGCCGCGTCGCACGCAGCAACATCCTGGCCCTGACGAAACTCGGTGCCGAGGTGACCGTCTGCGGCCCTCCAACATTGATTCCGCGTGAGATCGAAGCGCTTGGATGTCAAGTCTCATACTCGCTCACCGGCTCCGAGGATGCCGACGTGCTTTATGTGTTGAGGATGCAGAACGAGCGGATGCGCGACAGTTATATCCCGTCGATTCGCGAGTACGCGGCGAGGTATCAGATCAATGCCGACAGGCTCGGTGCACGCCAGCTGTTGATGCATCCGGGGCCGGTCAATCGCGGCGTCGAACTGTCACCCGACGTCGTTGATGCGCCGCAGTCGTTAATCACGCAACAAGTCGCTTCCGGCGTTGTGGTGCGGATGGCGGTCTTTTACGAACTGATGGCCGGACGCGGTGAGCCCGAAGGCGGCGACCGCCAGGCCGCCGCCGTAGCGCCGGTCCCGACAGAGGTAACGGGGAGATGAACGAGTCAACTAATCAGCCACCAACCAACGGTGCGGGCCTGCGTCTCGCCGACCCGTTGCCTCCCGCGACACCAACCGGAACCTCGGCCGTCGACGGGCTGAGTTTCCGCGGTGGCCAGCCGGCCGACCTCTTGATTCGCGGTGCACATGTGCTGGACCCACGCACGAGCATCGACGCAGTACTCGACGTGCTTGTGCGCCGTGGCGAGATCGCCGAGATCGGCGAATCCCTCAGCGCCCCCGAAGGAACTGAACTGATTGAGGCCGCCGGCAAGCATCTGTTTCCCGGGTTCGTCGACCCACACGTTCACCTGCGCACTCCGGGCTTCGAGTACAAGGAGGACATCGAGAGCGGTACGCGCAGCGCTGCGGCCGGAGGGTTCTGCCTGATCCTCGCGATGGCCAACACGAGCCCGCCGGTTGACAGTGCCGGTGCGCTGCAATCGCTGCGGATGCGCGCGGCCAGCGAGGCACATATCCCGACTGGTTTCAGTGCCACCGTGACCAAGGCGATGGCTGGCGAGGAATTGACCGAGATGGCCGATCTTGCCCACGCCGGCGCGTCGTGTTTTACCGACGACGGTCTGCCAGTCGCCGACGCCGGTCTGATGCGCCAGGCCCTGCAGTACCAAAAGATTGCCGACCGGGTTATCGCGCTGCATCAGGAAGATCCCGCGCTTTCGCGTGGGGGTGTGATGCACGAGGGACGTACTTCGGCGGCACTCGGCTTGGCCGGCATTCCGCCGGTCTCAGAGAGCTCAATGATCGCTCGCGACGCGCTTTTGGCGCAGTACGAGGACGGACGAATCCACGTCCAGCACCTCTCCAGCATTCAGTCGGTCGAAGTAGTCGCCGCAGCGAAGCAGCGGGGCGTGCGAATTAGCACCGAAGCGACCCCGCATCACCTGACTCTGACTGATCAAGCCGTCGGCGACGGCACCGACTCGAACTTCAAGATGAATCCGCCGCTACGCACCGAAAGCGACCGTCTGGCGTTGATCGAGGGGTTGCGCGACGGTACGATCGACTGCATCGCGACCGACCACGCTCCGCACGCCGCCCACGAGAAGGAGGTTCCGTTTGAGCAGGCATCGATGGGGGTCACCGGTCTCGAGACGTCGTTCCCGGTGATCTACACGCAGCTTGTGAAGCCCGGCGTTCTGCCGCTCGACCTGGTGATCGACCGGATGACCGCTGGTGCGGCCCTGTTCGATCTACCGACGCCGACGATCGCTCTGGGGGCTCCGGCCAACCTCGCGCTGGTCGACCTCGAGGAAACCTGGAGGGTTGGAGAGCATGGGTACGAGAGCCGTTCTGCCAACTCGTGCTTCGTCGGCAACAGCGTCAACGGGCGCATCGTGGCGACGATCGCCGCTGGCGTCGTTGCTTTTCGTGCTCGAGCGTTTGCGATCCAGGAGGTCAGCGCATGATTACTCGCGAGCCCGCGTTTCTGCTGCTCGAAGACGGCGAGCGCTTCGACGGATTCTCGGCCGGTGCCGTCGGGCCGGCAACCGGAGAAGTTGTCTTCAACACATCGATGACGGGCTATCAAGAGGCCTTGACCGACCCCAGCTACCGCGGCCAGATCGTGACCTACACGTACCCGATGGTCGGCAACTACGGCGTCGCGGAAGCGTTTATGGAGTCCGATGCCGCGCACGCTCGGGCAGTCGTGATGCGTGAGATTGCGCCGTCTGGCTCGCCGCAGGTGCAGGGCGACTGGGAGCAGTGGCTGATCGCCAACGATGTCCCTGCGCTTACGGGCGTCGACACGCGGGCGTTGGTACGGCACATCCGCGACAAGGGCGCGATGCGCGGAGGGATCTTCACCGCAGACACCAGCGACGCGGACGCGCGCGACCGAGTAGCCGCCGAGCCGCCGATGAGCGGTCAGGATCTTGCCCGCGAGGTGACACCAGCTGAGCCGGTGATCTTCGGCGATGGAGATGGGCCGCGCGTCGTCGCGATCGACACCGGAATTAAGCGCTCGATCATCGACAACCTGCGCAGCCGTGGCGTGCGACTGGAGCTACATCCATGCACGAGCTCGGCCGACGAGCTGCTGGCGCGCGACGCAGACTTCTTCTTTTTCGCAAACGGACCTGGTGACCCGGCCGCTCTCGACCATGTTGTCGAAACGATTCGACAGTTGGTCGGTAAGAAGCCGGTCTTCGGTATCTGCCTCGGCCATCAGCTGATGTGCCGGGCGGTCGGGCTAGAGACATACAAGCTTCCCTTTGGCCATCGTGGCGCGAATCATCCAGTCAAGGATCTGCAGACCGGACAGATCGACATCACCTCGCAGAATCACGGCTTCGCGGTTCAGACTCCCGACGGCAGCGGCAAGATCACCAGCGACGAACCAGTGCGCTGGGATACGGACTTCGGCACCGCCGAGCTGTCGCACGTCAATCTCTACGACCACACCGTCGAAGGGCTCGTACTGCGCGATGTGCCCGGGGCGACGGTGCAGTATCACCCAGAAGCCGGCCCGGGGCCGCACGACTCGCTGTACCTGTTTGACCGTTTCCTCGCGCTAGCTGAGCAGGCGAATTAGATGCCGCGTCGCGATGACATCCGCAAGATCTGCATTCTCGGGAGCGGTCCGATCATTATCGGGCAGGCCGCAGAGTTCGACTACTCAGGTGTTCAGGCCTGCCGTGTGCTGCAAGACGAGGGTTACGAGATCGTCCTGATCAACAGCAACCCGGCGACGATCATGACCGACCCTGAGTTCGCGACCCAGACCTACGTCGAACCGCTGACGCCCGCAGCGGTCACGGCCGTGCTCGTGAAGGAGTCTCCCGACGCGCTGCTGGCGACCTTGGGCGGCGGCACCGCCCTGAACCTCGGCCGGATCCTCTCGGAAGACGGGACGCTCGAGCGGCTTGGCATCGAACTGATCGGCGCCGACTACGACGCGATTATGCGCGCCGAAGAGCGCGAGCTGTTCCGTGCGACGATCGAGAAGATCGGGCTGCGCAGCGCCGGCTCCACGATTGTCCGTCGTGCAGAGGGCGCCGGAGTCGTCCCCGATCAAGAGCTCGATCGCGTGATCGAGGCGATCGGGCTGCCAGCGATCATTCGACCCGGATTCACGATGGGTGGCTTCGGTGGCGGGATCGCCTACGAGCGTTCGGAGCTCGCGCGCATGGTCGAGCACGCGCTCGACGCCAGTCCGATCAACGAGATTCTCGTCGAACAATCGCTGCTCGGCTGGGGCGAGTTTGAGCTCGAAGTTATGCGTGACAGCAACGACAACGTCGTAATCATCGCCTCGATCGAGAACATCGACCCGATGGGCGTTCACACCGGAGACAGCGTCACGGTCGCGCCGCAGCAGACCCTTTCCGACGACAAGTACCAAGAGCTGCGCGACCAGGCGATCGCGATCATTCGTGCGATCGGCGTCGAGACCGGCGGGTCGAACGTGCAGTTTGCCGTCAACCCGAAGGATGGCGAGATCGTGGTCATAGAGATGAACCCACGGGTCTCGCGATCGTCGGCGCTCGCTTCGAAGGCGACGGGCTTTCCGATCGCGAAGATCGCAGCCCGGCTCGCGGTTGGATACACGCTCGATGAGATCCCCAACGACATAACGCAAAAGACCAGCGCCAGCTTCGAACCAACGCTTGATTACGTCGTCGTCAAGTGGCCGCGGTTCGCTTTCGAAAAGTTCCCCGGTGCCGATTCGGGGCTGACCAGTCAGATGAAATCGGTCGGCGAGGCGATGGCCATCGCGCCGACATTCAGGCAGGCATTCGCCAAGGCCTGGCGATCGCGGGAGCTTGACAAGTCGCCCGCGCTTGATCTGCCCGAAGCCGAACTGCTGGCTCGACTCGCACGCCCGTCGGCAGATCGCTTCGAGCTGCTCTTCGAGGCGATCCGCATCGGCGTGAGCTGTGAGCGTCTCAATGAAGTGACGAACATTGACCCGTGGTATCTGCGTCAGTTCGAACAGCTGGTGGCCGACGGCACAGCAATCGAGCCCGGGCACGAGCGGGTCTATCGCGCGGTAGACACTTGCGCTGCCGAGTTCGAGGCTGCGACCCCATATTTTTACAGCGGTCATGAGCGCGTCGGACCCGACGGCCCGCGCCACGAGATCGACCGCGGCGACAAGCCGAGCGTGATGATCCTCGGCTCCGGCCCGAATCGCATCGGTCAGGGCATCGAATTCGACTACTGCTGCGTTCACGCCGCGATGACGGTGCGTGAGCTTGGCCGCGACGCCGTGATGGTCAACTGCAACCCAGAGACTGTCAGCACCGACTACGACGTCAGCGACCGTCTCTATTTCGAGCCCTTGACGCTCGAAGACGTCTTGGCGATCGTCGAGGTCGAAAAGCCGGAGGGTGTGATCGTCCAATTTGGAGGTCAGACTCCACTGAAGCTCGCCGCCGGCCTCGCTGCAGCGGGAGTCCCGTTGCTCGGTACTAGCGTCGATTCGATCGACCTCGCCGAGGACCGCGAGCGCTGGGGCGACCTGCTCGATCGCGTCGGTATTTCGTGCCCGCCGTATGGAATCGCGCGTAACTCCGACGAAGCGCGGATCACCGCAAAGCGCGTCGGCTTTCCGCTGCTAATTCGTCCGTCGTATGTACTGGGCGGCCGTGGGATGGAGATTTGTTACTCCCGCGACCAGCTCGAGCTTTACCTCGCCAATGAGGGACCTGCGCTCGGTCTCGACTCCCCGCCGGTCGATGGCGAACGTCAGCAGGTACTGCTGCTCGACCGGTTTCTCGAGGATGCGATCGAGATCGACGTCGACGCGCTGTGCGACGGCGAGAGCGTCCATATCGGTGCGGTTATGCAACACGTCGAAGAGGCCGGCGTTCATTCCGGCGACTCGGCCTGCGTGATTCCCGCTATGTCACTTGGTCCGGAGGCCTACGAGACGATCTGCGCTCACACAGAGAAGCTTGCGCTCGAGCTCGGAGTAGTTGGCCTGATCAACATCCAGTATGCCGTCGCCGGCGATGAGATCTACGTGATCGAGGCCAACCCACGCGCGTCGCGCACCGTGCCGTTTGTATCGAAGGCGACCGGTGTGTCGCTGGCCAAGGTCGCCTGCCGCCTGATGCTCGGCGAGAAGCTCGCCGATATCGACTTGCCGAGCGGCGGCACCGATCACGTCAGCGTAAAAGAGGCCGTCCTGCCGTTTCAACGATTCCCCGGTGCCGACGCGATGCTCAGCCCGGAGATGCGCTCAACAGGTGAGGTGATGGGCATTGCCGACGATTTCCCGACGGCCTTCGGTAAGGCTCAGGCTGCCGCAGGGGCGGCACTGCCCGACGGCGGCACCGTGTTCATCACCGTGCGAGACCATCACAAGCCATCAGCAACCCAGCTCGCCGCTACGTTGCACGACCTCGGGTTCAAGATCATCGCCACCGCTGGCACCGCAAGGTCGATCCGCCGAATGGGTATCCCGGTCGAACCGATCAACAAGATCGCCGACGGAGAGAACAACGTGCGCGACTGGATTCAACGCGGCGACGTGGACATGGTGATAAACACGCCGAGCGGCAGCGGCGCGCGGTCGGACGGATACGAGATCCGTGTGGCAGCGACCGAACGGGGCATTCCCTGCATCACGACGATGACCGGCGCGAGTGCCGCCGCTCGGGCGATCGCGGCGATGCGCGGGCCCGCGGCGCCGGTTCGCTCGCTGCAGGAACTGCACGGCCTGTCGAGTGCCGGTGCTGAGAAGGCGCCCGCGTGAGCGAGCTGGCGCGACCGACGGCGCCGTTTGGTCGCCGCACGGCACGCGTCGAGGCGGTCGCGGTACACGGCCCGTATGTCGTGGTTACGGTGCTCGACGTATCGGGCCCGCGGCCACTGGCCGGACAGTTCTACATGCTTCAGACTGCTCAACGATGGGGCGGGGGTGCCGACGGACGACCGTATCTTCCGCGCGCACTCTCGTTCGCGCGAGCCGTCAAGTCCTCCGACGGTCTCGCGCTCGACTTCTTGCTGGAGGATGTGGGTCCCGGCACCCAGCGCCTCGCAGCCTGCAGACCCGGTGAGGAGTTGTTGCTCGCGGGTCCGTTCGGCAACGGCTTTTCACTCGACGCCGAGCGCTGGCCGGTCCTTGTCGCAGGCGGGATCGGGCTCGCGCCGATCGTCGCACTCGACGACGAGCTTCGCGACCTCGATGGCGTGCGCTCGACGATTTTGGTGGGCATGCGGTCGCGCGACTACGCGCAGGCGGCAAACGCGTACGGTGTTGATCACCTGCTCGCCACCGAGGACGGGTCGGCCGGTGCGCACGGATACGTGACACAACTGCTCGTGCAGGAGCTCGAAGTCGATCGCGACACGACCGTGTTCGCCTGCGGCCCGCCGGCGATGCTCGAGGCTGTTCGCGAGATCTGCGAGCAACGCGACGTGCCGAGTCAGCTAGCGATGGAATCCGGGATGGCTTGCGGTTTCGGTGCTTGCTACGGGTGTGTCGTCCCAACACGCGACGGCCTGATCCGACTCTGTGTGGATGGTCCGGTGCTGCACGGCACACAGATAGAGACTGCCCTCGTCGCCGGGGCCGGACATTGACCGACTTCTGTGGAATCACGCTCGCCCATCCGGTTATCAACGGATCCGGTACCTACGACGCACTTGCCGCGCGGCGCGTTTTCGGCGACGCATTTGAGCATGACTTTCCGTTCTCCGCGTATGTCTCCAAGACGATCACGCGGGAGCCGCGCGCGGGCAACCCGCCGCCGCGGCTATGGGAGTTGGGGCAGGGGATGATCAACTCAATCGGTCTCCCGAACAAGGGCCTCGATCGCTTTGTAGATGAGGACTTACCGCAGTACGCGACCCTCCCGGTGCCACTGATCGTCAGTGTGATGGGCTTCAACCCGGAGGAGCTGATCGAGATTCTCCAGCGGCTTGACGGCCGCTCAGAGATCGCCGCGATCGAGCTGAACTTCTCCTGTCCGAACGTCAAGACTGGCAACATCGTTGGTTCGGTCCCCAGCGAGACCGAGTCGATGATGGCGCAGCTACGGCCGGTATCGACCAAGCCGTTGATCGCCAAGCTTTCACCATCGACGGCACGGCCCGATTTGGTCGCGGCAGCAGCCGAGAGTGCGGGCGCCGACGCCGTTTCACTGATCAACACGCTGCCGGGCATGGCCGTTCATCCGATCTCGGGCGAACCCTGGCTCGGCGGAACGACCGGTGGAATCTCTGGCCCGGCGATCCGACCGGTCGCGCTGGCCCAGACAGCGCAAGTCGCAAGCTCGGTTGCCGTTCCGGTCGTCGCGATGGGCGGGATCGAGTCGGGAGCTCATGCTGCCGACTTTCTCGCCGCCGGCGCATCACTAGTGGCCGTCGGCACGGAAAACTTTCGCGATCCCGCCGCCGGAAACCGCGTGGCGAGCGAGCTTGAGAAATTAAGTTCGGTCTCGGCCGCGTCGCGCTGAGTTGACTTGAATCTCGTAAACAGCGGGGTCAACGGGGGTCAACCAACCGTGAACTCGCTTGAACCTCAAGTAGAGGTCGAGGTGAATGTAGAAATTAGGGGTCTCGACTGGCAAGAAACCTGCCTATCATTCCCGCCATGTCGCAACCGGCCACCAAGTCCCCGAAAGCCAAAAGTGCACCGCCCAAAGAGGCCGTGACAGTGGAATCGGGAGACCGGGCTGTTGCCGACACCACCATCCTCGGTGTTGACGGCGCCGGTGTTGACGGCGCTGGTGTTGACGGCCTAGCGGTTGCAACTCCAGACCGCTCGCCGACTCAGAGGCTTGAAGCATTGAAGCTTGCCAATGCGGTGCGCACCGAGCGTGCTTCCTTGAAGCGTGACCTCAAGGCCGGACGGATCCGCATCGAAGCTGTGCTCGGTAATCCACCGGAGTGTGTCCACTCCGCCAAGGTCGCCGACATCATGCTTGCTGTTCCGCGCTACGGCCGCGTCAAAGTGACGAAGGTTCTTCAGCGCTGCCGCATCTCGCCGAGCAAGACCGTGATTGGTCTCTCCGAGCGCCAGCGCGGCGAACTGATCGACGCGCTTCGTCGCCCGTAGGGCGGTCCGCTTCCTCGCCGGTAGGGGCCGCCACTCTTTACTCGTGAGGCAGTCCGCCCGCCCACGCATTTATGCTCGGCGCCTGTGAGCGAACTGGTCGGCCAAGAACCTCAAGTGTTTGTCATCACCGGTCCATCGGGGGTCGGCAAGGGCACGTTGATCCGACTCCTTCGCGAGCGCCATCCGGGTCTCGGACTGTCAATTTCGGCGACCACTCGCGCTCCGCGTGAGGGCGAGCATCATGCCGAGCATTACTACTTCCTCGACCCCGACGAGTTCGACGCCAAGGTCGCCGCCGGCGAGTTCGTCGAACACGCGGCGTACAGCGGCAACCAGTACGGCACCCTGCGGTCTGAGCTGTCACGCCACCGCGAGAGCGGGGGAGTTGTGCTCGAGATCGAACTCCAGGGCGCGCGGCAAGTCCGCGAAACGATGCCCGAGGCGCACCAGATCTTCATCGCACCACCGAGCGAGGAGGCCCTGAGGACGCGGCTGATCGGTCGCGGCACCGACTCGCCTGAATCGATCGAACGACGTCTTGCGGTCGCCCGTGAGGAGCTCGCCGCACGCAATGAGTTTCCCGACGTGGTCGTTAATGACGATCTCGACGAGGCCGTGGCCACGCTCGACGCGATCGTCAGCGCGCATCACGAGCCACCGGGCTAGACATCGCCCAGCGATTTTTCGTCGGAGGAGCGGCCAGTCTCCCGGTGCGCTCGTTACAATTGGTTCAACGCTCGCGCTGCGCCTTATCACGCTGTGGCATACCACGCTGTGGCTTATCTCAAATGGCTGCGCGCGGCGAGTCCAAGCTTTCGCATCCCTCATGCCGTCACCTGATGGCTTTTTCCTTAAGGAGTCCAAAGTGGTCGAACCCCGCGTAGACAAGTTGCTCGAAAAGATCGACTCGCAGTACGCATCAGTGATCGTCGCCGCCAAGCGCGCGCGCCAGATCAGCTCGTACTACCACGGGCTCGGTGAAGGTCACTTCGGCGAGTACGTACCGCCGATGGTCGACACCCGCTCGAAGAACTACTTGACGATCGCCCTCGAAGAGATCGAGGCCGACAAGCTTAAGTACCAGTACCGCTAAACCAGCATTTCAAGTGCGTCTTGCAGCGGCCGTCCTGTTTTGCAGGGCGGCCGTTTGCGTGCAGGCGTCGAAAAAATCTGTCGAAGCGTCGATAATCAGCTTCAGGTAACGAGATGGCACGAATTCTCCTAGGAGTCAGCGGCGGGATTGCCGCCTACAAAGCGCTCGAGCTCACGCGTCTGGCGATCAAGGCAGGGCACAGCGTGCGCGTCGTGCAGACGGCCGACAGCATTAACTTCGTCGGCAAGGCCTCGTTCGAGGGCATCACCGGCGCGCCGGTCCTGATCAATCAGTTCGACCGCGACCCGGCCGGCGGGGCATTTCCGGATCAGCCGCGACCCGAGCACGACCCGATCAGTCACCTCGAGCTGGCCTCCAACTGCGACATCTACGTGATCGCTCCGGCCTCTGCCAACACGATCGCGAAGCTTGCGGCCGGCTTCGCCGACAACATGGTCAGTGGACTCGCGCTTTCTTGTCGCAAGCCGATTCTCGTTGCGCCGGCGATGAACAACGACATGTACGTCAGTGCCGCCACGCGCGAGAACGTCGAGACGCTACGCCGCCGCGGCCTGCACGTGATCGAGCCGGGCACCGGCGAGCTCGCTTCAAAGGGCGAGTTCGGCGTTGGGCGCCTGCCTGAACCCTCGGAGCTGCTGGCCGAGGCCGAGCGGCTTCTTTCGGGCGACGACGCCGCATTTGCACCGCGATCGCTCGACGGAACGAAGGTTCTGATCACCGCCGGCGGGACACGCGAACCAATTGACGCAGTGCGCTACGTCGGCAATCGGTCGTCGGGCAGGATGGGATTCGCAGTGGCCCAAGAGGCGCTCGCGCGTGGAGCAGACGTCACAGTGATCGCGGCCAACGTCGCGCTAGCGCGCAATCCGCAGATCACCTACGTCGACGTGACAACGGCCGCTGAACTCGAGGAGGCGTGCGGTGAGCACTTTCCGTCCAGCGACATCCTGGTGATGGCCGCAGCGGTGGCGGACTTTCGACCGGCCGAACCGGCTGGCGGAAAGATCAAGAAACAGGGCCGCGATTCTCTCGATCTGCAGATGGTCGCGACCAATGATGTGCTCGGCGGTCTACAAAGTCAGCGACGTGCCGGTCAATTGATCGTCGGATTCGCCGCCGAGGCCGGCCCGGGAATGGTCGCCGAGGCTGAGCGCAAGCTGCAGAGCAAGGGGCTCGACATGGTCGTCGCTAATGACATCTCCGATCCGTCGATCGGTTTCGAGGTCGGCGAGAACGCGGTGACGCTCGTTACTCGCGACGCCGATCCGGTCGCGTACGAACGCGCGAGCAAGCGGGATGTTGCGCGCGCGATCCTCGATCGGGTCGAGACGCTTGCGGCCGGGCGTGTCGTGCCGCCGGTCTGACGTCCTTAGGTATAATCGGACTTCGCAACCTCCTCTGTCTGGAAGGCGGCATCGGCCGCGATTGGGAAGTGGGCCATACAGCCCACTTTTTTATTGGTTTGTACGAGCCGTCCAGACAGCGGCCTCCGCAAAGTCAGACGCCCTCTAGATCGGCCCATTTTGATCGACCAGATACAACGTGATATCGAAGCGCAACTCGCGGCCGCCGAGCCGGATGTCGAGCTGCTGCTGTGTGAGCTAAACGGCGGCACAGTGCGGATCTTCATTGATCATCCAGAAGGCGTCGATCTCGCGATCTGCGAGCGCGTCACACGTGCTCTGCGCGCGCTGCGTGAGACATACGGTCTTGAAGTTTCCTCGCCGGGCCCAAAGCGTCCGTTGACCAAACCTGATCACTTCCGTCGCTTCGTCGGACGCCGGGCGAAAATTCGCACGCGCACCGATCACGAAGGACGCCGCAGCTTCACCGGCGAACTCATAGCGGCCGACGATTCCGGCGTGACGATCGGTGCCGACGGCGCGATCGTGACTCTGCCGTACGGCGAAATCAGCAAATCCAATCTTGTCCCCGAAACGGCCGGCCCGACTAAGCCGGGTAAATCCGGGCCGAAGAAATCCCGCGCAGCCACCGGTGGCCAGCGCGGAACAACAACTAAATAGGAGTTCAAAACTAAATGACACAGGAAATCGTTGACGCAATCAAGCTGCTTGAGCGCGAAAAGGGGATCGACTCAGAGACCCTTATGACCGCGCTCGAAGACGCGCTGCTCTCGGCCTACAAGAAATCGCCGGGTTCGGCCAAGTACGCGCGCGTCGAGCTCGATCGTGAGAGCGGAGACTTCCGCGTCTACGAGTTGCTCGTCCCGGAGGACCTCGAGGATGAACTTCTCGATGAGGTGTACGAACAAGAGTCGACGATCGACCCTGAGACCGGCGAACGCCGTGTCATCGAAGAGCCAGACATCGCTCCCGAGAAGCTCGCTGAGCACCGCGACCGCATCCCGGAGCGTGACGTGACACCAGAGAACTTCGGCCGCATTGCGGCTCAGACCGCCAAGCAAGTCATCTACCAGCGCATCCGCGAAGCCGAGCGCACGATGATGTACGACGAGTACCACGATCGCGTCGGCGAGCTGATCACGGGCATCGTTCAGCAGACCGATCACCGCTACACGCTGGTTCAGTTGCGCGAGCGCGTCGAGGCGCTGCTGCCCAAGAGCGAACAGGTTCCGCGCGAGCGTTACGAACACGGCGCGCGCATCAAGGCCGTGATCACCGATGTCTCGGCCGAGAGCAAAGGCCCGAGCATCGTTGTCAGTCGCCGAAACCCGGAACTGATCCGCAAGTTGTTCGAACTTGAGGTGCCTGAGGTTGCCGACGGCCTGGTCGAGATCCAGAATGTCGCTCGTGAGCCGGGATTCCGCAGCAAGATCGCGGTCGTGTCTCACGCCGACGGCGTCGACCCGGTCGGTGCGTGCGTCGGTCCGCGTGGATCGCGCGTTCGCATGGTCGTCTCTGAGCTGCGTGGCGAGAAGATCGACATCATTCCCTTCAACGAGGAGCCTGCGAGGTTCGTTGCCAAGGCGCTCGCCCCGGCACGCGTCCGTGAGGTGCTCGTCGACGACGAGAACCAGCAGGCAACAGTGATTGTTCCCGACGACCAGCTTTCGCTGGCGATCGGCCGCGAGGGCCAAAACGCCCGACTCGCCGCCCGACTGACCGGCTGGCGTATCGACATTCGCTCCGAAACGGACTTCGCCGAAGACGATCAAGGCGGAGAGATTGAAGGCGAAGAAGAGGAGAGCGCTGGCCGCTGTCACGCGATTCTCAGCAACGGGCGCCTCTGTCCGAATGCTGCCCTGCCTGGCAGCCGCTACTGCGGTCTCGATCCGCACCAGGCGCTTGTCGACCAAGAATCCGACTACGTCGACCCGTCGATGGCCGACCAGATCGAGGCGATCGACGAAGGCGATGCTGAGACCGACGAAGGCGATGCTGCGACCGACGAGGCCGCTCGGCTTGCGGCTAACGGAGAGGCGACCGTCGCCGACACGGCTGGCGAAGACTCAACGCTGGCCGAAGAAGTCGCCGCGGACGACCTGCCCGACGCCCCGATTGAACAAGTCTCCGATCCAGACCCGGATGCCGTCGATGCCAACGAAGAGGCGCTCGGCGCCGTGCCCGACGAAAACGAGATCGAAGCCGCATCGATTGTCGAGGCGATTGCTGAAGCGCCCGACGCCGATGAGGATGTCGAGGCCGCTGTCGACGCCGAGGAAGCCGCCGGTGATGAGTTTTCCGGCGAAGGCGACAACTAAAGGACCCTGAGGTAACGCCGATGTCAAAGATTCGAGTTCACGAACTGGCCAAGCAGGCAGGAGTCTCCAGCAAGGAGATGATTGAGCTGCTTAAAAAGGCCGGCGTCGAGGCTAAGACGGCCTCGTCGAGCGTCGACGAGGCCGCTGCCGCGAAGGTGGTTAAAAACGGTAAGCCCGCCGCAAAGGCCAAGCCTGCGGCAGCGAAGGCTCCGGCAAAACCTGCCGCATCGCCCGCTGCTGCGAAGGCGGCTGCAACGCCGGCTGACAAGCCTGCACCCAAATCGGCCGCGAAGGCCGAGGCAAAACCCGCAGCTCCAGCCGCGGCGGAGCCGGCAAAACCCGCCGCTCCCGCGGCACCGGCAGCCGAGAAGCCTGCCGCTCCTGCCCCGCCAAAACGTCAGGTCGGCGACACGCCCGGCGGTAACCCGATCCGCGCGCGCGGTCCGAAGGTCTTGCAGCGCGCTCCCAAAGAAGAGGCCAACCCACCGCGTCCGGCAGCCGGATCCGGCGGCGGACGTCAACAGCAACGATCTTTTTCCGCCAGCCCAAACCCCGGGCAGCGCCCGGCAGGTCAATCACCGCCGCGTCCAGGTGGGGCCGGAGCCGGCGGCGGCAAGATGCGCCGTGTCG
>JBASTN010000126.1:0-8071 GCA_049274915.1 Solirubrobacterales bacterium | reverse complement strand
CGCGCATCCCTCGAGCTCCCGCAGGTCACTGACACGATCGCCCGCGCTCGTCCGCTGATTGCCGGTTTCAGCGAACAACGTGAGATCGAGCCGGTCGGCGGGCACGGACTGGTCGGCAGTAGCTGACCGAAATCCGTAGTATCCGGATCGAATCCAGATTCGTCTGACCGGCCACTAAGCGATCCGACGGCGACTCCGTTAGATTGGCCGGTCTATGACTTCGGCGCCCACGACCGCCCCAAAAGTGCCGCAGAGGGACGGTGACCGCCAATCGGCACCGCCACCGATCCAGCCGCCCAGTCTTCCTAAGGGCGGTGGCGCGATCAGCGGCATCGGCGAGAAGTTCGCCGCCAATCCGGTGACCGGCAGCGGCTCCTTGCAAGTTCCCTTGGCGACCAGTAAGGGACGCGACGGGTTTGGTCCGGCGCTATCGCTCTCTTACGACAGCGGCGCGGGGAACGGTCTCTTCGGATTCGGCTGGAGCCTGAGCTTGGCTGCAGTTACACGCAAGACCGACAAGGGCATGCCGCGTTATCTCGATCAGCCGGGGGTGGATGATCTCGAGACCGTCGACACTTTCGTGCTGTCGGGCGCCGAGGATCTCGTTCCCAAGCTGATGCTCGACGCTGCTGGGGAGGTTCTTCGCGACGCGGCGGGCCGGCCGAGGCTCGACGAGGTCGAGATTGACGGTTACACCGTCCGGCGTTATCGGCCCCGCACCGAGGGTCTGTTCGCGCGGATCGAACGTTGGACCGCGATCGACGGTGGCGACGTGCACTGGCGATCAATTTCGAAGGAGAACATCCTGACGATCTACGGCGGTACGTCCGAGTCACGCATCGCCGATCCCGCCGATCCCCGGCGGATCTTTAGCTGGCTGATCTGCGAGACGCGCGACGACCGTGGCAATGCCGCCGTCTACTCGTACAAGCAGGAGGACGGCACGGGAGTCGATCTCGAGCAGTCCAACGAGCGCAACCGAGGTCCGCGCGACGGCCTCAAGCGGGGTGCCAACCGCCACCCCAAGCGAATCCGCTACGGAAATCGCGTGCCACTGCTCGATGCCAGTGGTCGTCGGCCGCATCTAATCCCCAAGGCGACGTTCGACGCCGCCGACTGGATGTTCGAAGTCGTGTTTGACTACGGCGAGCACGACCGTGATTTGCCTGATCCCGACGACGACCCAGACGCCAGCAACTCAGTCGCGTGGCCGGTGCGCAACGATCCTTTTTCGCGCTACCGCGCTGGATTCGAGGTGCGCACGTACCGCCTTTGTCGTCGTGTGCTGATGTTCCATCACTTCCCGGGTGAGCAGGGGATAGGCAGCGACACGCTCGTGCGCTCGACTGAATTCACGTACCGCTCCGATCGCGGTGTTGCCGCCGACGCCACGATCGGAAACCCGATCGGCTCGTTCATCGAGACGGTGAGACAAAGCGGTCACCGCCGTGACGGCGCCAACTCTTACCGTAAGCGCTCACTACCGCCCCTCGAACTTGAGTACAGCCGTGCCGAGATCGATGACCGCGTGCGCGAGATCGACAGCGAGAGCCTCGAGAATCTGCCGGTTGGGGTAGACGGCACTTCCTACCGCTGGGTCGATCTCGACGGTATCGGCGCACAGGGCGTGCTCTCTGAGCACGCCGGAGCGTGGTATTTCAAACCGAGTCTCGGTGATGGGAAGCTTGGTCCTGTTCGGGTCGTCCGGCAACAGCCTTCGACCGCAACGCTCGGTGACGGGGGTCAACTGCTTGATCTAGACGGCGACGGCCGGCTCGAACTTGTGCAACTGCGCGCGCCCGTGGCCGGCTTCTATGAACACGATGGCGACGACGGTTGGGAGCAGTTCAGACCGTTTCATTCGCTGCCGAACATCGACTTCGCCGATCCCGATCTGCGCTTCCTCGATCTCAGCGGCGACGGTATGGCGGACGCGATCGTGGCCGAGGGGGACGCGGTGTCGTGGCACGCGGCGCTCGGGCACGAGGGGTTCGGCTCAGTGCAGACGATGCCTCAGCCTCTAGGCGAGGAGCAGGGGCCACGACTCGTCTTTGTCAACAGCGAGCAGTCGGTCTATCTGGCCGACATGAGCGGTGACGGATTGACCGACTTCGTACGCATCAGAAACGGCGAAATCGCGTACTGGCCGAACCTCGGTTACGGACGCTTCGGTGCAAAGGTCGCAATGGATCGCTCGCCGTGGTTCGACGAGCCCGACCAGTTCGACCAGCGTCGCGTACGCGTGACCGATATCGACGGCTCGGGCACAACAGACATCATCTACCTCGGTCGCCAGGAGGCCCGCGTCTACTTCAACGAGACCGGCAACAGCTGGAGTGCCGCGCGCGCGATCGAGTCGTTCCCACCGGTCGACAACGTCGCCGGTGTTGCGACGGCGGACCTGCTCGGCAACGGCACGGCCTGTCTGGTGTGGTCATCGCCGCTGCCGGGTGCCGAGGGTCGTCACCTGCGTTACATCGATCTGATGGGTGGTCGCAAGCCGCACCTGCTGGTGCGCAGTGACAACAATCTCGGCGCCGAGACGCTGCTCGACTACGCGTCCTCGACGAAGTTCTATCTGCGCGATCAGCGTGACGGCCGGCCGTGGGTTACGAAGCTGCCGTTCCCGGTTCACGTGGTCGAGCGCGTCGAGACAATCGACCACGTCAGCCGCAGCCGCTTTGTCACGCGCTATCGCTACCACCACGGCTACTTCGACGGACCCGAGCGTGAGTTCCGCGGCTTCGGCATGGTCGAGCAATGGGACAGCGACGAATACGACGTGCTCGGGGCCGGCGACACAGACAGCGCGGATACACCGACGGTGCTGACGAAGTCTTGGTTTCACACCGGCGCGTACCTCGACGGCCGCAAGCTCTCCGATCACTACGCCGGGCTGATTGACGCCACAGACCGCGGCGAGTTCTACCGCGAACCGGCTTGGGCCGACGATGACGACGAGGCCCGCAAGCGACTGCTGGCCGACACCACGCTGCCCACCGGCCTATCCGTTGACGAGGAACGTGAGGCTTGCCGTGCTCTGAAGGGAACGGCACTACGGCAGGAGATCTACGCGCTCGACGGTTCTGATCGCGAGGCGCATCCGTACACCGTCAGCGAGACCAGCTACAGCGTCACCCGCGTACAGCCGCGTGACGCGAATCGCTACGGAGTGTTCATCGCTCACGAGAACGAGTCGCTCAACTACAACTACGAGCGCGATCCAGACGATCCGCGCACGATCCATAAGTTGACTCTCGAGGTTGACGAGTTCGCGAACGTGCGTCGTGCGGTCGAGGCGGCCTACGGGCGCCGTTCGCCGGATGTCTCACTGCCGCTTCAGGACGATCGGGACAGGCAGGCGCGCACGCTGGTTACGTACACCCAGACCGATCTGACCGACGCGGTCGGTGGCGACAGGTCACACCGCGCTCCACTGCCGGCGGACGTGCGGACCTTCGAACTGACCGGTTTTGCCCCCGCCGCCGAGCGTTTTTCGCTAGCCGAGTTCGCGGAGAACGATTTCGCGCCACTCGACGACGCAGAGCTGATCGGGTACGGCGATCCGCCGGACACGACCAAGGAGCAAAAGCGCCTGATCGAGCAGGTCAGAACTCTCTACCGCAAGAACGACTTGAGTGGTCTCGGTGCGCTGGGGGAGCTCGACTCGATGGCGTTGCCCGGCGTCGAGCTGAAACTGGCCCTGACACCGACAATCCTCGCGAGTGCGTTCAAGCGCACGCGTCCGGGACAGGCGGCCGAGAACCTGTTGCCCGACGCGAATGCGGTGCTCGGTGGCACTGGTTCCGATCAGGGTGGCTATCGGCGCGGCGCGGCGCTCAAGGCCGACGGATTATTCCCGGCGTCAGATGTCGACGGCAACTGGTGGATCGCCGGTAATCACGTCTTCTACTCGCCTCGAGACGCTGACACTGCGGCGCAGGAGCTGGTGCACGCGCGCGGCAACTTCTTCCTGACCCAGCGCTCGCGCGACCCGTTTGGCAATGTGACTGCGGCGACCTACGACCACCACAACCTGCTGATTGTGGAGACGATCGACGATGTCGGCAATCGTGTGACGGTTGGTAGCCGCTCGGCGGCCGGTGTCTCGAGCTTCGACGGCAACGACTACCGAGTGCTTCAGGTCCGCGCGATCACCGACGAGAATCGCAATCGAACCGAGGCCACATTCGACACACTCGGCATGATGGTCGCGACGGCGGTTGTAGGCAAAGGCGACTCAGGCGACAGCGTCGCGGCGCTCGATCCCGACCCGACCGACGCGCAGTTGCTCGCGCTCGCCGGCGCGGGTGACCCACGACCTGCCGCCGCTGCCCTACTGGGCAACGCGACGACGCGGATCGTTCACGACCTTGACGGCTTTTGGCGCAGCCGTGCCGCTAGCCCGCAGGACCGCTTGCGGTGGACTCCTGTGGTTGCCGCGACGATCGCGCGCAACACGCACGTCGGTCACGCGGCGAATCCCGGTGGCGCTGACATACAGATCGCTTTCGCTTATTCGGACGGTTTTGGACGTCATATTCAGGACAAGGATCCGGCCGCGCCCGGGCCGGTCACGCCCGCCGGCCCGAAAGTCAACCCGCGTTGGATCGGAAGCGGCTGGACGGTCTTCAACAAAAAGGGAAAGCCGGTGCGCAAGTACGAGCCGTTCTTCAGCCGAACGCACGGTTTTGAGTTCGCCCGCGAGGTCGGCGTCAGCCCGATCCTCTTCTACGACCCGCTCGGCCGGGTAGTCGCCACCCTGCAGCCAGATCACTCGTACAAGAAGACCACGTTCGGCCCCTGGGGCCAACTGGCCTACGACGCAAACGACACGGTTGCCCCAGACGGTCGTGAGACCGGCGATCCGCGCACCGACCCTGACGTCGGCGGCTTCATGGCGGGCTACTTCAACGACCAGGACGCGAGCTGGAAGACGTGGCACGCGCAACGGATCGGCGGCGCGCTCGGCGCCGACGAGAAGGACGCCGCACAGAAGGCGGCCGCGCACACGAACACACCGGTGAGCGTCCACCTGGACGCGCTGGGCCGCGAGTTCCTGTCGCTGACCGACAACGGGCTCGACGCCGCCGGCACCCGGCAGCTACACGCGACGCGGAGCGACACCGACCTCGAAGGCAACACACGCCAGGTCCGCGATTCAGTCGTGCAGAATGCCGACCGCGCAGGCAGAATCGTGATTCGCGACGCGTTCGACATGCTTGGCAATCGGTTGCTTCACGAGACGATCGACGGCGGCAGGCGTTGGACGCTCGCCGACGCGACGGGCAAACCGATTCGCGCGTGGGACGAAGTCGGCCGTCGTTTCAGAACCGAGTACGACGGCCTACGTCGGCCCTTACGCACGGTTGTGCGTGGCGCTGATCCCGCGTCGCCCAACGCGGAGCTCGTCGTCGAGCAGGTCGTTCACGGCGAGGCGCATCCCCAAGCTGAGCAGCGCAATCTGCGCGGCGAGATTCACATGCACTTCGATCAAGCCGGAGTACTGGTGCACGAGCGTTACGACTTCAAAGGCAACCTGACGGTGGCCGCTCGACGGCTGGCCAGCGTTTACGACGCCCCAGCTGACTGGACGGCCCTCGCAGCCGTTTTACCTACCCCTGGCAACGCGCTCGACACCGCGGCGGTCGACGCCGCATTACAGCCGCTGCTCGAGGCAGAGACCTTCACGACCCGCTCGCAATACGACGCCGAGAACCGCTTGATCTTGACAACCGCGCCGCGCAGCGATCTACCCGGCGCAGACCGCAACGTGACCCAGTATGTCTTCGACGCGGGAGATCGCCTAGACCAGGTCCACGTCTGGCTTGATCACCCCAACGAGCCGGTCGGCCCGCTCGACCCCGTTGCGACGCCGCCGTCGGCGGTTGGGATCAATCGCATCGAGTACGACGCGATGGGCCGCCGCCGCCGCGTGGCGCTGAAGAACGGCGCCGTCACCACCTACGACTACGACGAACTCACGTCGCGACTGCGCCGTCTCTACACCCGCCGCGGCGCTGCCTTTAACGAGGATTGTCAGGACCCACCGCCACCCTCGGCGACGATCGCCGCGCCGGCCGAACCGCCGGCCGGCGTCAAGTGTGGATTGCAGCAGTTGCACTACGCCTACGACCCGGTCGGCAACGTCACGACGGTTCGTGACGAAGCTCAGCCGACGATCTTCTTCCGCAACAAGAAGGTCGATCCGAGTGCGAGCTTCACCTACGACGCCCGCTACAGGCTGATCGCCGCGACCGGTCGCGAGCATCTGGGTCAGATCGGCGGTGCGCCGGTCGCGCATTCGCACAGCGACGCCCCGCGTGTCGGGATCGACTGGTCAGGTAACGACGGGAACGCGATGGGCCGCTACGTCGAGCGGTACGAATACGACGCGATGGGCAACGTCTTGTTCGTGCGCCATCGTGGCACCGACCCGCTGCACGCCGGTTGGCAACGCACCTACACCTATGCCGAAGCCAGCATGATCGAGAACGGTGCTTCAGCGACGAAGTTTGGAAACCGCTTGACACGGTCGACGCTCGGCCTCAACAATCCGATTGACGAGCCGTATCTCCACGACGTGCACGGCAACATGATCCACATGCCGCAGCTGGCGGCTGGCGCCGGCGCGCTCTCGCCAAACATGCACTGGAACCACGCCGACCGTTTGGTGCGCACCGACAACGGCGACGGCAGCACGACACATCACACCTACGACGCGGCCGGGGAACGCGTTCGAAAGGTCCGCGAGACCGCCGCAGGTGTCGTCGAAGACCGCATTTATCTAGCTGGTTTTGAGGTCTTTCGACGGCGTTCCGCTGCAGGTGTCTTGGAGCTCGAACGCGAGACCCTCCACGTACTCGATGACAAACGACGCGTGGCGTTGGTCGAGACCCGCACGGTCGCCACGGCACCCGATCCCAACGACCCGGCGCTCCTGATCCGCTACCAGTTCGGCAACCATCTCGGATCGAGCAGCCTCGAACTCGACGAACGGGCTCAGATCGTCTCGTACGAGGAGTACAGCCCGTTCGGCAGCACCACCTACCAGGCAGTCCGTAGTCAGAGCGAGACGCCCAAGCGTTATCGCTACACAGGTATGGAGCGCGACGAACACACGGGCCTCTGCCTGCATGGCGCGCGCTACTACGCGCCATGGCTCGGCCGCTGGACAGCTTGCGATCCAAAGGAGAAAGAGCTGATCGCTGCGGGCTCCTACACCTACGGGCATGACAATCCGGTGATTCTCAGCGACCCCGGCGGCGGGAACCCGGCGTTGAGTCAGCCGCTGTTTCCTGACCCGTCGGGCGTGCAGATTCCGGGCATGTCGAAGGAGTCGATAGTTCCGTTCGTCTACCAGGACTTTGGTGAGCAGAGTTCGGTTACGTACAACACGAACTTCAAAAGCTTGACTGGCACGAAGGACTACGCGAAGATTCCGACGCAGTTCACGATCGAGGACAAGACGTTTCGTGGAACCGGCACCACGAACATCGGAATTCAAGCGACCGGAATAGCGCACGGCAAGGAGTTGACCGCCACCGTCCGTGGCGAACACTTCAAGCAGTTCTCGCAAACCTACGGCAAGCCTGAGGCGTTCAAACTGGACGTTCGCCACGTCAAAACCAACGAGATGATTCAGAAGGGCAAGGCGTTTGTCAGCACTCCGATCGGTAAGCACGTCGAGCGGGCCGCCAACACGGTCGGGCTGACGATCGACAAGAAGTCGGTCGCGGTGACGCAGTTCACCAATCCGTGGCAGCAACTCCAGTCCGACGTGGCTGGCAAGTTTCGCGCCCAGACAGGCGTTGAAAAGGTGCTCACTAGCGCCGGCAGCGCGGTGCGCTCCGTCGCCGGCAGCGCCAGAAGCTGGGGTGGCGCGTTCAGGACGGCGACGCTCAGCAGCTTCGTACCCGGGTACTCCGAGGTCGCGGCCGTTGGTGGCGGATCGGTGGTACTTGGCGCGCGAGTTATCGCGACCTACGGCACGACCCAGGTCGCCGCAGCGGGCACTGCGGCCGCGACGAGCGTCACTGCTGCGGCCTCGACCGCATTTGGAGCTACATCG
>JBASTN010000125.1:0-24620 GCA_049274915.1 Solirubrobacterales bacterium | reverse complement strand
TGTGGATGGGTCGCGACGCCGACGAGGCGGTCGCCGCGGCGATCGCACTGGGCCCGGCCGCGGAGATCTTTCGGCTCTCCGGCGACGACGCCGAACGGCTGCGCCCCGAGATCGAGGCTGCGCTGCGCGAGGCCTTCCTGCCCTACGAGCAGCCCGACGGTGTCTACGCCGGCGCGTCGACCTGGGCGATCACGGCTACGAACCCGGCCAGCTAGAGCGCGCGAGCCTAGAAGGCACGCGAAGCGTCGGCCGAGACTTCGACTTGACCTTCGTAGAGCGAGAGCGTCGTGCGTGCGACGTCGAGCCAGTCGAACGACAGCACGTGATCGGACGCCTCGGTGACGAGGCGGTCGCGCAGCTCGGGGTCGGTCAAGACGCGTTCGGCCATCGCGGCGAGCGAGTCGGGGTCGCGGGAGCGGAAGCGCAGCCCGACGTCTTGATTGGGTACGACTTCGCGCAGCCCACCGGTGTCGGCGACGATGCACGGGCAGCCGCTTGCCATGGCCTCTAGAGCGACCAGACCAAACGGCTCGTAGATCGACGGCACGACCGTTAGGTCGGCGATCCGGTAGAGCGAATGCAAGACGTCGTCGCCGATCCAACCGACAAATGTTCCGTGCTCCATCAGTCCGAGCTCTTTAGCCTGCGCCTTGAGTTCGACTTCGTGTGTGCCGGATCCGGCGACGACGAAGCGAACCTTGCCGACACGTTCGATCAAGCCCGGCAGTGCCTCAAGCGCGACCTGGAAACCCTTTTCGTAAACCAAGCGGCCGACCAGCAAAACGAGCTTTTCGTCTGGTGCGGCAAAGCTGGCGCGCATCTCGTCGAGGTCGTCGAGCGGCTGCAGGTCGCCGGGGTCGATGCCGTTGGGAATCACCTCGATCTGATCCTCGTCGAGCCCATAGATATCGGCGATGTGCTCGCGCATGTATGAGGAACACGCGATCACCGAGTCTGCGCGATTGACAATCCAGCGCTCAACCCCGTGGATATGCGACTGCGGGTGCTTGTCGACCCAGCCCTGGTGTCGGCCGTACTCGGTTGCGTGGATTGTCATCACGAGCGGGGTGTCCAGGCGCTTGGCGAGGTGGTCACAAGCGCTGGCAACCAGCCAGTCGTGACCGTGTACGAGATCGAAGTCAAAACGTTCGCCGAGTTCGATGCCTGCGCTAAGCATGTCGGTGTTCATGTGCTCGATCCAGGTGACGAACTCGCCGAGATCGCGCGGCCGCATCGGCTCGCGGACGCGATGCACGTGCACGCCACCGACGACTGATTCGTCAGGAGCAGTCTCGTCGCCACGCGTCAGAACGTGAACCTCGACGCCGAGCGTCACGAGGTTTTCGGCCAGCTTGCGCACATGGCGCGCCAAGCCGCCCTCGATCAGAGGCGGGTATTCCCAGGAGAGGATCAGTGCGCGCATCGGAGTTCTGCGAGAAGTTCGTTGGTCAGACCGGGGGAAAGTCCGTAGATCTCGGCGTCCGGTCCGTGGCCACCGCGATCGGCTGATTGTCGCAGAGCGGCGACGGCTCGCTGGAAGGCGGCGAGGTGACCGGCAAAGCGATCGGCCGCATAATCCCCGGCGGTCTCACGCTTGGCGATGAAGGCCCAGTCGCTGGCCTGCATCGCAAGCAGCTCACGCGCCGCTCGTAATGCCGCGGGGGATTCGGCGATCCCGGCGTCGTGCCCGAGGAGATCGTGAAGCTCGAGCTCGGCCGCCCGCTGCTGCCACGCATAATCGGCGACCGGCGGCGAATCCCAGGTCGAGAGGTCCTTGTCGGCGCCCCAGCTTGACCGGGCAGGCGTGGCGGCGGGTGGCTGGCGACGCGAGAGCGCTGTCTCAAGCGTGACCAACTCGATGCCGGTGCCGGCGGCGCGGGCACAGACGGCTTCGAGCCACCACGGCCCCTCGTACCACCAGTGCCCGAGCAGTTCGGTGTCGATCGCGAACGTGCAGAGACCGGACTCTCCGCGATCGGCGCGGTACGCGTCGAGCCGATCGCCCACCGCGGCCAAGAACTCGTCGGCATGACGATCTGCCTGCGCTCGCGCGGCCGCCAGATCCCAAGCGACCCCCTCGTTGTTCCAGGCCATCAGACTGTGAATGCTGCGCTTGAAGCTTGAGCGGTACGCGGCCGCGCCGGGCATTCCCTGCTCGTCCCAGACAATGTCGATACTGCGCCAGTCGATCGGTACGGCTACCGGGCCTCCCGGCAGCTGCACCGGAGTCAGATTGTCGAGTGAATCGATGCCTAGCTGCTCCGTCCGCGCGAGGCAGAAATAGTCGACGCCGTTGCGATGCAAAGCCGTGTCGAGCGACGGGTCATAGGCACACTCGGGCAGCCAGATCCCAGCGCCAGATCCGAACCGTCGTGCATGCGATTCCGCTCCAACGCGCAGTTGCAGATCAAGCCCGAAATCTGTCGCCAGCAACGGCATCACCGGATGCGTGGCCGGGCCCCCGAGCAACTGTGCCGAACCATCGCGCGCGAAGGATGCGATCAACGCATTGAGATCGCGTCCGATCTCCTCGAATCGTGCCGCGGCGCGGCGGTAGTCGGCCAGCTGGGGAGCGAGCGCGTCGCTCAGCTCGGGCTCGCCGACCTGGGTCATCGAGCGCATGTCCTCGTCATAGACATACTCACGGCTGTCGCTGTAGAAGCCGAGCATCCGGTCGCCCGCCGCGCCGCGCATCGCCTCGAACTGGTCTGCGAGCACCGGCGTAACGCCGACCGTCAACGGCGCAGCGGACAAGACGCCCTCCAGCCGCAGATACGACTCGGCTACGCATCGCCACAACCATTCCTCGCCGAACGGCCAGGTGCCGAACCCCTCCACGTATGGCATGTGGGTGTGCAGAACTATCGCCAGCTCGCCGCGCGGTCGGCTCATCGCGCAGATCCTATGCGCCTCGGCCGCGAGCCGGATATCAGCCGCCGGTCGCGTCTGTCACGAAAACGTCTCCGGATAGCGACGGCTTCTTAACCACTGGTGGGGTCGATCGGACGTACTTTGAGGCGGCTCAGAGGACCTCATTCAACCCCAAAACAGGAGTATTCACACTATGACCCGAGCACGCGTATCGGCGCTGAGCGTCGGTCTCTGCCTAACGATCATTCTCGCCAGCGTGGCGACCGCCTATGGCGCGTTTGGATTCTTGACGTCGGTCAAGCCTTACGCCGTCCCCGTTGGCGACGAGTACGAACTCAAGCCGCTGCTTTCAGTGGGAGACACCGTCCCGGAGACTTCGAACCGGGCCAAGCGCTACCAGTTTGTCGGCATCCCCGATGGCCTCGGACTCGCCCGCATTGAGGGCAAACAGAGCGTCTTCGTCAACCACGAGCTGACCCGCCCGACGACTTCCGAGCCGGTGATCGGCGACCCGCTCAATCGCGGTGCATTCGTCTCGAAGTATCGCATCGCCCGAGACGGATCAATCATCTCCGGTGAGCGCGCCTACGACACCGTTTACAACGAAAACACCTTGGTCGGACCGGCCGCCGACTCAACGAATGCCACTAGCGCGTTCGCCCGTTTATGCTCCGGCTTCATGGCCGACTGGAAGGTCGGATTCAGCGAGCCGATCTATCTCGCAGGCGAAGAATCCAGCGGCAGCGATACGTTCGACGGCAGAGGCGGCCAGTCGGTCGCGATCTACGACAACGAAGCACACGTGTTGCCGAAGTTCGGACGCTTCCCGTGGGAGAACCAGGTCGTGATTCCGTACACCGGTCGCAAGACCGTGGTCATCGGCCTTGAAGACGGTCCGAGCACTCCGGACTCGCAGCTCTACATGTACGTAGGCACCAAGGTCCGGGGCGCTTCGTCAGTGCTGCGACGCAACGGTCTCGACAACGGCAAGCTCTACGTCTTCGCAGACCCGGCGCACACCAGCGAGGGCGACTTCCAGAACGGATCGACGACCGGCAAGTGGGTCGAGATCCCTGGAGCTGAGAACCTCACCGACGTGCAGCTCGAAGCGGCCTCGGACGCGGTCGGCGCATTCGGGTTCATTCGTAGTGAAGACGGGGCGGCGAACCCGCTGGTGCCGGGACAGTTCCACTTTGTCACCACCGGTTCCAGCTTCCCGGCGGTCGGCAGTGAGTACGACAAGCTCGGGCGCGTCTACCGCCTGAATGTCAACGTCCTCAACCCGACGGCCGCCGCAAAGCTGACGGTCATCGTCAACGCAGACGACGTGATTGACGCCGGCGGGGACACCGCGATAAGCGGCGACAACGTCGCCGTCAACGGCCGCTACCTGATGGTCCAGGAGGACGGCACCGCCGAGTCGCGCCCGGTCATGGGTGCGAAAGGTCGCGACGGCAGCATCTGGCGTTTCGACCTCTGGAACAGCTACGCCGCCGAGCGCGTCGTATCGCTCGACCCGCCGGGCCGTGACGGCGTGGCCGTCGGACCGGGCGTTTGGGAGACCAGCGGCATCATCGACACCACGCTCGAGTTCGGCCTCGACAGCTGGCTGTTCGATGTGCAGGCTCATCGACCGACGGGCACTCCCGCGCCGAACACCGTCGAGGACGGCCAGCTGCTGCTGATGCGTCCCAAGCGTTAGCGACCGATTTATCTTCGACCCCTGGTCACTGGGATCAATTCGGTGGGAAGTAGTGAGGGGCCGCTTCGGCGGTCCCTCACGCTTTCATCTGTGCCCTCCCGCCGTCTGATCACTTCCGCCATCTAAACAGGGGAAGGCCCGGCGCAGCTAGTCGCGCGGTCCGCGACAAACCGCGACGAAGTCGAGGGCGCGGTCGAGATCGCCTGTGCGCAAATCGAAATCACGCTCGCTGATCGCCGGGGTGAAGCGGTCGTAGAAGAACTTCGTCAGGCCAATGCGCTTGTGAACGGTGTCCCAGCCAGCGTGGCGAATCGCGAGCTCGTGAATGCGCAACTTGCGGGCGTGGAACAGCCCATAGATCGTCACATCAGCGAACACCTCGTCGCAGAGCTCACGGAACTCGCTGGACTTGTACTCCTTGACGTGCCACGGGTTATCCGACTTCTCGGCGCCCGGGGGCGCGAGCGTCAACAGGTTCGGCGTAGAGACGTAGACCTCGCCGCCCGGTTCGAGCATCGAGGCAAAGTGACGGAGGATCCCGGCCGGATCCTGAACGTGCTCGATGGTCTGCAGAAATACGACGGCGTCGGCCGGCTCACGGTAGGTCTCGACCAAGTCGCGCGCGATCGACACCTTCTCGTTCTGATACTTGGCCTGGGCGTGGGCGTGGGCTTCAGGATTGGCGTCAACCCCGGTCACGTGTGTCGCCAGCCGCGCAAGCACAGCGCTGCCGTAACCCTCTCCACAGGCCATGTCAACCACGCGCTTACCGGCGACGCGATCAGCAATCCATTCGTAAACGACGAGGTGCCGGCGGTACCAGTAGTTCTCTTCCGGTAGATCCGGCAGCGTGCGCTCGCCGGTCAGTTCTAGCGGTGGGACGCCGGCGGGCTGATTGAGCTGGCGGTAGACCTTCTCGGCCTCCGGCGGCCCGTCAGCGGTGTCTGTGGAGGCTTCTGACATCGGTCGGCGCACTATAGTTGCGCCGCTGTTTGACGGCGCGCCAGTACCTGCCGTTTCCCCCATCAAGTGACACGCAGCGATGCATTGCGCATTGCCTTCAGGAGCCCCATGAGCCTTTCGACCGAGCAGATCAAAGACGCCAACATCAAGTACCACGATGCGGCGGCCGACGAGTACGACGCCAAATGGGGAATCGACTACGGCCCGATCGGCAGATCGCAGGTTGCAATCAAGACGCGCAAGGTGCTCGGCAAGAACCCGGGTCCGTTCGCCCGCGGCCTAGAGATCGGCTCCGGAACCGGCTACTTCTCGCTGAACATGATGCAGAACGGTGTGCTCGACGAGCTCGTCGCCAGCGACATCGCCGAGGGGATGTTGCGCGTCGTCGAACGCTCGGCCAAGGCTCTCGGCTTCGCCGACCGCGTGACGACTCTGCATACCGAGGCCGAAGGTTTCGACTTCCCAGACGAGTCGTTCGACATCGTCTTCGGGCACGCGGTGCTGCATCACCTACCCGACCTGCAGGAGTCATTCAACGAGTTCCACCGCCTGCTCAGGCCCGGTGGCATGATCTTTTTCGCTGGCGAACCGTCGGCGACCGGCGACCGCCTCGCCCGCTACCCGAAGACCGCCGGACACAAGCTGTCGTCGTCGTGGCGCCGCGCGCTGCGCGTCCGCCAGGCGTCGGTCCAGCCGGATGCTCCCGGCGGCGAGGCCTCATCGCACGACGAGGAGTACCTCGAGGGCCACGCAGTCGAGCACCTCGTCGATGTTCACGCTTTCAAACCGGATGAGCTGACGACATTTGCTCGTAAGGCCGGGTTCGGTGACGTCAACGTGATCGGCGAGGAACTTTCAGCGAACTGGTTCGGCTGGTTTAACCGCGCGCTCGAGACCGACGGCGTACCGAGCGACATCCCGAACGTCTGGCGTCAATACGCGTACCGCGGCTACCTCGGGTTCCAGTGGTTCGACCGCGCCGCACTCGAAGGCCGACTACCGGCTTCGATCTTCTACAACCTGATGATCGGCGCGCGCAAGCCGGAGTAGCCGCGCGGGGACAAACCCGTGTCCGCTACTCGGCGGGTTCGAGATCGACGGGCAGACCGGCTTCCATCCAAGCCGCAAGGCCGCCTTCGAGATTGACCGCGCGGGCGCCGTCGTGAACTTGCTCGTAGATCGCGATCGCCGTCTGTGAGCGTATGCCGTGCGCGCATTGGAAGATCGTCAACGGCGCATCCTCGAGTTGGTAGGGGTCAACCTCGAAGTCTGAGAGCGGAACATGCTCGGCGCCGGAAATCCGTGATTCAGCCCACTCATGGTCCTCGCGAACGTCGACGAGACGTGCGCCCTCTTCTTCGATCAACCGCTGAGCTTCTTTTGGCGAGATCTGTTCCACGACCCGAAAGATACCGCCCCGCGCGCTCAGGCCCGACCGTTGGCCAACCGATCGAGCACTGCCGCAAAGATCTGGTTCTCGTCGTCGTTTCCGCAGGTCACGCGAAACGCGCTCGGCGCGCCGAAGCCGTCGAGTGCACGAACCGCTATACCCATCCGCAGCAGCGCGTCAGCCGCAGCCACACCGTCTCCGCCCGAGGCCTCGGCGAAGACGAAGTTCGAACGCGAGTTGAGCGGCTTATGGCCGGCGAGCGCGAGCCATTTGAAGATCTGCGTGCGGGCCCCCTTGACGTGCGCCACGCGGCGGGCTATCTCGGCCTCGTCGGCCAGTGAGGCGAGTGCGGCCTGTTGTGCCATCAAGTTGACGTTGAAGATCGAGCGCATACGGTCGAGCGCTGCTGCCGCCCCGGGGGACGACAGCGAGTAGCCGATGCGCAGGCCGGCCAGCCCGTAAACCTTGCTGAACGTACGCAGCACGATCAGGTTTTCGCGACCCTCGCGAACCAGCTGCGGCCCTTCCGGTTCGTCGTCGCCTTCGGCGTACTCGGCGTAAGCCTCGTCAAGCACGCAAATCACGTGCTCAGGTAGATCCTCGACGAAGTCGCGCAGCGCCTGTCGTGGCGCCAACAGCCCGGTCGGATTGTTTGGGTTGGCGATGTAGACCAGTCGAGTGCTGGCAAAGACGGCCGCGCGAAGCGACTCGAAATCGATCGACCAGTCGTCGGCCAGCGCGATCGGGCGAGCCTCGGCGCCGGTGGCCGCGATCGCCGACACGTAGGTTGGAAACGATGGCCAAGGGAAGACACCGTTATCGCCGTACTCGAGAACTGCGATCGCTGCCAGGCGAATCAATTCATCGGCCCCGTTTCCGAGCACTACCTGCTCTGGTTCGAGGGCGTAGCGAGCCGCGATCGCACCGCGCAGCTCCGGCGCGGCGCTGTCGGGGTAGCGACGCAGGCGATCGGGATCGCCGAGAATCACCTCGCGCGCGGCGGCAACCGGGCCGAACGCGCCTTCGTTGGAAGCGAGTTTGTGGATCCGCTCGATTCCGAGTTCGGCCTGCAGCCGCTCGACGGGAGCCTGCGCGACATAGGGCTCGAGGTCGCGGATGTGCGTGCGGAAGGCCACGCGGCCAGACTAGAGACAGCTGCTGTCGTCGCGCCCGCGGCGGGTGGCCCGTCGTCAACGCAATCGCTTTAGGCTCCAGGGCATGGAGCGCACCGACAACTACCCCCTGTTTCTGCTCGGGACGGTTTTGCTACCGAGCGAACAGACATTTCTGCGCGTCTTTGAGGAGCGCTACCGTGACCTCGCCGCTCGCTGTATCGAGAACAACGAGACGTTCGGTTTCGTGATGGTCGAGACGAGTGGGTCGCCGAGCGAGTACGGCTGCGCGACCCGCATCACCGAGGTGATCAAGCGCTACGACGACGGACAGCTCGACGTGCTGGTGACCGGCGAGGCGCCGATCCGGGTGGTCGAGCTGCAGTCGCTTTTCACCTACCCGTCAGCCGTCATCGAAACGATGGACGACCCGCCCGTCGCCGGCGACACAGAACAGTCCGAGCGGGCACGAGCCGCTTTCGTGCGTCTGCTCGACGCCCTCGACGCCGACCTACCCGAAGGTGACACGGTCGAGAAGCTTGGCTCCTACGAGATGGCGGCCAAATTGGATCTCGTCGACCGCGATAAGCAGGCGTTGCTCGAGCTGCGCGACGAGGGCGACCGCATGTCGCTGCTCGAGAAGCTCTTTAGCGACGCCGCGATATCAGCGGCCAAGGCCCGCAAGGTGTCGGACATCGCCCAGACCAACGGCCACGCCCGGTAGCGAAGCAGGATAGATCGGGGCGAGCCAGGTTCAGCGTGAGCCGAAGCGCTTAAAGGCGTAGCTCGAGAACGGCAGGGCGAACGCCAGGATGCCGACCGACCAGAGCACTGAATTGCGGATCGAGTTGCCGACCGGCGTGTCGAGCGTCAGCGCACGAACGGCATCGACGACCTGAGTAACCGGTTGATTCTCGGCGAACGCCTGTAGCGCTGCCGGCATCGTCTCGGGCTGCACGAACGCGCTGCTGGCGAAGGTCAGCGGCAAGATGATGATGAACGAGATCTGTTGCAGTGCTTCGACGTTCGGAACACCCATCGCCATCAAGGCGCCGAGCCACGAGATCGAGAAGCTAAAGAGCAGAATTACACCGAGCGCGACCGCCCAGTCGAGCACCGACCCTTCGGGCCGATAACCGACAAGCAGCCCAACCATCGCCATCACGAAGACAGTGAATATGTTGCGGATGATGTCGGCGAGAGTTCGGCCGGTGAGGATCGCCGAGCGTGACATCGGCAGCGAAAAAAACCGGTCGACGACACCCTGTTCGAGGTCGCTCGCGAGGCTGATCGCAGTCGTCAAGGCACCAAACGAGATCGCTTGGATGAAGATGCCGGCCATCAGGAAGTTGACGTACGTTGTGCCACCGACGTCGATCGCTCCACCAAAGCGTGTCGCCAAAGCTCTTGGTCAGGCCGGTGGCCTGTATCGCGGTAGACAAGCCTTCCATCCGGACATACTGCGCGACGCAGTGGTCGTCAAAAAAATCGCTCTGGTCTAACCGACTCAGACGACGACTGCGGCCCCGCCACGACGCGGGTCGCCGGCGCCGGCCAGTTCGCCGGTCCGTGGCTCACGCCCGACCGCCTGACAGCCGCCGAAGAAGAGATTGATGCGATCCCAGTGGGCGACGGGAGTTCCGGCTTTCTCGATGGCAATCAGCGCTTCCATGTCGGTGCCGGGCTCGGCCTGAACCATGCCGTTCTCAAAATGCACCCGCGAGCTTGCCACTGCGTCTTCGATCGTCATGCCGTGATCGATCACGTTTACGATCGTCTGCAGCACGGCGGAGCGAATGCGATTCGAACCGGCTGAACCGACCACGATCGTCGGTTCGCCTTCATCGAGCACGATCGTCGGCGACATCATCGAGGTAACACGCTCGCCCCCGGGCGTGTTCTCAACACCCAGCGGGTTGAGATCCATCTCGCCAAGCATGTTGTTCAGCGAGATTCCGGTGCCGGGTACGACCACGCCGGACCCGGAGCCGTTGGAGCATGTGCAAGAGACGGCCAGGCCTTCGACGTCAAGTACGGAAATGTGTGTCGTCGAACCGACCGCGTCCTCGCCCGAAGCTAAGAAGCTGTCCCAGAAGCCGGGCGTCGAGAGCCCACGAACGAACTCTTCGTCGCGGCCGCGATTGGCGAAATCCATCGCCGCGACCACTTCGGCCACACCGAACTGCTCGTGGCGTCCGAGGTGAACAAGGCTGTCGGCGATCAGCAGTCCGCCCGACGACGGCGGCGGATTGGTGATTACGCGACGTCCGCGATAGTTGGTCTCTCCGGGAACGCGGTCTTCGACGCGGTACGAAGCGAGATCTTCCCGTGTGATCGTGCCGCCGTTCTCGGCCAGGAAATCGGCCACTCGCGCCGCCACCTCACCGGTGTAAAACGGCTCTGGCCCCTCCTCGGCAAAACGCTCGATCGCATCGCCGAACTGCTCGAACTTGAGCGCGTCGCCGTACCGCGGCGGGCGTCCGTTGGGCGCGTAGATCGCTTGACCTTCCGGCCAGTTGGTGAGGATCGGCGAAAGGATTCGATACAGAAATTCGTGGACCTCCGTTGTCGGTACGCCCGCGCGCGCGAGCTTGACCGCCGGCGCGGCCAGGTCGCGCATCGGAATCGTCCCGAAGCGTTCCCGGGCCTGCCAGATGCCGGCCGGAGTTCCGTAAATACCGCAGCTCGCAGCGCCGCCGTTGAACTGCTGTACCGCACCCTCGAAGTCGACCATGAACTCGGTCTGCGACGCGGCCGGGGCGACAACCGCCGGAGCCGAAACGAAGAAATCGAGCAGGTGGTCCTCGCCCGAGGGAGTGTGGATCAACATGAACCCACCCGCTCCCATCCCGGTCAGCGGCGACTCGGCGATAAAGGAAGTAAGAATCGCGGCGACGGCAGCGTCGACGGCGTTGCCACCGTCACGCAGTACGTCGGCACCGGCCCGAGCGGTCAATTCGTGCCCGGCAGCGATCACTCCGCGCGCGGCGGTGTGGACGGCCGGGCTCAATATCTGCTGACTCCGGCTTCTGTCCGTGCGTCAGCCGCGCGGAACGAACTCGGGCACGTCCATGTCCGAGAGGGCCATCGAGCGGTCTGAACCGCCACGTGAAGACCCGCCGGGTCCGCGCGACACGCGCGGCTCGCGATCGGCGCGAGTGGCTTCGATCAACGCCGATGAACGCTCCGGACGATCGCTACGAGCAGCCGTGCGCGCAGGGCGCTGGCGGGCATCGCTGTAATTGGTCGCTATCACGGTGATCCAGATCTGATCAGTCAGGTTGGGATCGACCATCGCGCCGAAGATGATGTTGGCCTCGGGGTGAGCTGCCGCCTGGACGATCTGCGCGGCCTCGTTGACCTCCCAAAGCGAGAGATCCGGACCGCCGGTGATCGAAAGCAGGATCGCGCGAGCGCCCTCGATGCTGGTTTCAAGCAGTGGCGAGGAAACGGCCTGATTGGCCGCGTCGATCGCGCGCGTGTCGGCACCGCCGGCACCCATACCGATACCGAGCAGAGCCTGACCCGCGTCGGACATGATCGTGCGGACGTCGGCGAAGTCGATGTTGATCAGACCGGCAAGCGTGACGAGGTCGGAGATGCCCTGGACGCCCTGGCGAAGCACGTCGTCGGCGACGCCGAATGCGTCCATCATCGAGGTCTGCTTGTCGAGAATCGCCAGCAGCCGGTCGTTCGGTACGACGATCAGCGTGTCGACCTCTTGCGAAAGCGCCTCAACACCAAGCTGTGCGGCGCCGAGGCGGCGAGTTCCTTCGAAACCGAACGGGGTGGTCACGATGCCGACGGTCAGCGCTTCGACCTCTCGCGCGATGCGCGCGACGATCGGTGCAGCTCCCGTGCCGGTGCCACCACCGGCTCCGGCCGTAATGAAAATCATGTCGCTGCCCTTGAGCACCCGCTTGATCGCGTCGTAATCGCCGATCGCGGCGCGCGCGCCCATCTCTGGGTCGGCACCGGCGCCGAGGCCACGGGTGAGATCGCCACCAATGTGCAACTTGATGTCGGCGCTGCTGCCCTGGAGCGACTGCATGTCGGTGTTGATCGCGACGAACTCGACGCCTGTGACGCCGGCCTCGATCATCCGGTCGACGGCGTTGACGCCGGCTCCACCGACGCCGACGACGCGCAGTACCGGGCTGACGACGGCAGATCCGCCGTGCTGGCGCGCGGGCGCGTGAACATCGGGAATCTCACGGCCGTAACGCGGCGAGGCGGGCTCGTCGAGTGCGGGGTCGAGGATGTCGGCGGGCAGCGGCTCGCCCATCGCCTCCATCGAGAAAACCTTGGCGAGACGGTCCTTGGCGGGAACTTCGCTCGAGACTGGCTCACGCGACGGCTTGCCTTCTGAATGGGCGTCAGCCGGTTTAGCCTGAGAATCGGCGAAAGCCGGCGCGTCTGCGGCCGGCTCGTCGGAAGCTTCATGTTGCGCGGGTTGGGTCGGTGCCTGGCCCGCCGCGGTTTGCGGCTCTGGCTGCGCGTGTGATTCTGGCTGCTGCGCGTGTGATTCTGGCTGCTGCGCAGGGTCCGCAATGGCCTCTGGCGCGACATCGTCGATCGCCTCAGGCTTGATAGGCGGTGTCTGTCCCGGGCCAGCCGGCTCGGTGCCATCGGTACGACGGAAAAGTGCCGCCAACGGTCCTTCGCGCATTGAAGCGCGCTTGTCCCCGCCCTTACTTGCCATGCGCGATGACCTCCTTGGCCAGATCTCTGTATGACTGCGCGGCGATTCCGTCGGGCTCATACTTCAGAACGGACATTCCCTTGACCGGTGCTTCAGCAAAACGGATCGTCTTTTTGATCCGTGATGCGAACACGCGGTCTCCGAAGTTTTCTTCCAACAATTCAATCGCCTCCTTGGCGTGAAGCGTGCGAGAGTCGACGAGCGTCGGCAAAATGCCTTCGATGTCAACGTCCGGGTTGAGGTTCTCGCGAATCATCGCCAGGGTGTTCTGCAGCTGGATGAGACCCCTCATCGAGAGGTACTCACACTGTACGGGAACAATAACTTTGTGGGCGGCTGTCAAAGCGTTGATCGTCAACAGTCCGAGCGACGGCGGAGTGTCGATGCAGATGAAGTCGTAGTCGGCACGGACCTCGTCGAGCGCCTTGTCGAGCGCGCGCTCGCGGCCGATCTGGGTCGACAACGCCATCTCGGCACCGGCCAGGTCGATCGATGCGACCGCCACGTCGATCTCGCGCTTGGCGATGATCTCGCTGATCGGCACCTTGTGCACGAGCACGTCGTAGATCGAGGTCTCGACCGTGTCAGGGTCGATCCCCTGGCTCATCGTCAGGTTGCCCTGAGGGTCCATGTCGATGCAGAGCACGCGATGGCCTTCTTCCGCGAAAGCGCAGGAAAGATTCAAGGTCGTCGTCGTTTTCGCGACGCCGCCCTTTTGGTTCGCGAACGCGATGACTTTGGCGCTTTTCGTGGTGTCTGACATTGAGCTGATCTCCAGATCGGTTTAGGAGGAGCCACGGCGCACGGCGCGCCAGGCGGAAAAGTGTGGGGAAGGAATGCCCTTTAGCGCCGGTATTCGCATGCCCTCCTGCGTTTCCTGCAAGCTTGACGATGCCTGAATCCCGCTTGCGAACAAGGTTTCAGGGGTGAGGGTCGGAGATCTGGGCATCGCCGCCGCGCGTGCGGCCCGCGACGACGCTGGCCGGGGTAGCCTCCCTGCGGTGAGCAGCGCCGAGATCGCCCCGCCCGTCGACCTGATGCAACATCGCGTGTTGTTTGTCACCGGCAAGGGCGGTGTCGGCAAGACGACTGTCGCCGCGGCACTGGGACTGGCCGCCGCCAGAGCCGGCCTGAAGACGATCATCTGCGAGCTCGACGCCCGTGAACGGATCGGGCAGCTGTTCGGCACGACGACGCGCGGATTCGAGGAGGTCGAGCTAGCACCCGACCTCTACGCGATCGCAGTCGACCCGCAGCACGCGATCGAGGAGTACCTGATGCTGCAGATCAAGATGCGCCCGGTCTACGACATGTTGTTCAAGAACCGGGTCTTCGACTACTTCGCCGCCGCCACGCCGGGGCTAGCCGAGTTGGTCACGATCGGCAAGATCTGGGAGCTAGCCCAGGAGAGCCGACTTACCAAGAACGCCAGTGGCTACGACCTGGTTATCGTCGACGCTCCCGCAACCGGCCACGCGATCGCGATGCTCGAAGCACCCGACACCTTTCGCAAGGTCGCGCGGGTCGGACCGATCCACCGGCAAGCGAATCACATCGCGACGTTCCTGCACAACGAGAACTTGACTGCGGTGATCGCGGTCGCGACCGCCGAGGAGATGCCGGTTAACGAGACGATCGATCTGCGCGACGCGCTGCGCGACCGGGTCGGGCTGGACGTCGACATGGCGATCGTCAACGCTCTCGAGCCCAAGTACTTCAGCGCCGCCGACATCAAGAAACTCAAGCAGGCCGAGGACGGTGCGCCGATCGAGGCGGCGCTGCTGCAGCACACGCGCGAGAAGGGTCAAAAGGAACAGCTCGCCCGGCTGAGTCAAGAGTTCGGCGGGCCACTGATCACGCTGCCGTTCCTCTACGAGAAATCACTTGGCCGCAGCGAACTCGCGGAGCTGGCGGAGCTGCTCGCCGAGCAACTCGCCGAGCCGCTGGCCGTGGCCACCGCCGACCGCGAGGCCGGCGACTGATGGACCTCGAGAAGACGCTCGACGGTAAGGAGATCTGCGTTTGCGCGGGCTCGGGTGGAGTCGGCAAGACCACGACATCGGCGTCGATCGCGATCGGTATGGCCGCGCGCGGGTTGCGGGTCGCCGTGCTGACGATCGATCCGGCTAAACGCCTCGCGGACTCGCTTGGATTGAGTGAACTCGGCACTGATCTCAAAGAGGTCGACCCGACGCTCTTCACACCGCACGGAATCGAAATCACCGGCGAGCTGCATGCGGCGATGCTCGATCCCAAGCGCACGTTCGACGAGCTGATCGGCAAGCACGCGCCCGACCGCGAGACCTACGAGCGAATCCTCGAGAACCGGATCTACCGCGAGCTGAGCAACGCCGTGGCGGGGTCGCAGGAGTACATGGCGATGGAGAAGCTCCTTGAGCTCCACGAAGACGGCGACTTCGACCTGTTGATTCTCGACACGCCGCCGTCACGTAACGCGCTTGACTTTCTCGACGCACCGACGCGGCTGGCGCGTTTCATCGAGGGCCGCTCATTGAAGCTGTTTCTTGCCCCGGGTCGCTTCGGGCTGAGAATCGCCGGACGCGGTGGAAGCCTGTTGTTCTCGGCATTGAAGCGTGTGACCGGCATCGATCTGCTCAACGATCTGTCGGAGTTCTTCACGAACTTCTCCGGCATGGCCGCCGGCTTCAGCGAGCGGGCGCAGCGAGTCGAGGCATTGCTTCGGGGATCCGACACGACCTTCCTGTTGATCTGTTCGCCGGAACACGAACCGGCCGACGAGGCGATCTTCCTACGCCGCAAGCTACGCGAGCAGAAGCTGCCATTCGGCGGCGCAATCGTCAACAAGGTGCGGCCGGACTACTACCGGGCGCGCAAGTCACTGCCCGACGACTTCGACGACGAACTGAGCTCGCGAGTGATGGACAACTACGAGCGCCAGCGCCTGCTCGGCAAACGCGACGCCGAGAACATCGCTCGCCTGCATAAGTCGCTCGGGACCGACAAGGTCGTCGAAGTGCCGCTGTTCGCCGACGACATTCACGGGATCGAAGGTCTCGCACGAATGGTCGCGACGCTGTTCGACTGAGCGGCCCGGCCCAGCGACGTGACGGCCCAGCGACGTGACGGCCCAGTGACGTGACGGCGTGGACGTGACGGCGTGGACGTGACGGCGTGACTCAGAGAGTCTCGGACTCCAGCCGATCACACCAGCCGCCAATCAGCTCGTGGTGCGGCTCGTAGGCCGACCAGACATCACTCGCCCACCCGCGCAGCCTGGCCGTGTGATCGTCGAGTGTCTCCGCCCCGACCACCTGGTCGACCGTTATCGATCCAATCGGAGTCGCGACATCGAACCACGGATACTCGTAGGTGCCGTTGACTGCGCGACTCATCAGTCGCGTGGCGAAGCGCTGGTCGTGTCCGCGCTCGAGCATCAGGCAGAGGCGAACCGCGTGTGCGGCGACCGATTGACGCGAACGGCGCTCGTCTACGCCCGGGTGCTGGATCGCGTACGCGTCAACGGTGAACTTGTGCGCGGGCGGCATGTTGAAGCGCCCGTACTCGTCGGCGAGCAGGCTGCCGTAGATCGACCAGCAGGCAGGTGAGGCACCGATGTACTCGTGCGTTGGTCCGTCAGACACGGGAAGCACTAAGCCGCAACCCGGGCAGGAACTGGTTTCAGAGACGTTCACGCCGCGCGAGCTTAGGCGTGGGTGGCAGCGACGCGGTCAGCAGGCGCCAGCGAAGTCGTCCGGATCGTCCTTGTCCGGATCGACCAGCGGACGAAACTCGATCGTCGCCGGCCCAAGTCGGTGGGTGCGGGCCTCCGCCGGATCGACGGGTTGTTCGGCCGCTTGCGTGGTGTCTTCGACCGACACGTTTTCGTCGGACTGCCAAAGCTCGTTGACATCAAACTCGATCGTCGGCTGCGGCAGCGATTTGAGCGTCCGCGCGGACGGCGCATCCGGCCGCTGCGGAACATCGGCAGACGGCACTGGTTCGGTCGGCGGCGCAGCGTCTTCGGCCAGGCTGGCATGACGATTCTGCTCTGCCGAGGGCGGACGCGTAATCCCGTCGATCGCGACCAGGCGCGGACGATTCTCACTGACCACCGGGGTGATCGGCTTTTCGCTGAGATCGCGCGGCGGCGGCGTGAAGTTTTCGTCCATGATCTCGTCGAAGTTCTTGCGCTGCGCCGGGGCATCGACGGCGGCGTCGCTGTCGGAGACCGCCGAGCCAGACGCGACGGGCAGCTCAAACTCGCGGACCGGGAAACGTGGATCGGTACCTGACCCGGCGATCGGGTCGGTCGCCTTCGGAGCGGCGACCGGACCGGATGCGTCCGGACGGGCGTCGGCCGCGACAGGCGGGTCGACGACCTTGAAATCGAAGGTGAATCCGGCCTCGGGACCTTGAGCGACTGGGGCGGTCGCGCGAACCGGGCGATCGGGCGGGGACTGCTCGCGCGGCGGTGCGACGTCGAAAGTAGGCGGGCGCTCGAAAAGATCGGGAGCGTGTCGCGGCTCTTCTGTGAGTGCCTCGACTTCCATCGTGCGGCTCAGCGCGTCGTCGAACTCGTCGACCAGTTGCTCGGCGAGTTCGCGCATACGCGAGTCGGTGTCACGCTCGGCGTAGGTCGGGGTGTCGATCGATGCGAGATCCTGGCCACTGTCTTGTGCGGTGTCGTGGGCAGGCTCCAGTGCAAATTCCTCGGCGAACTCCTGGGCGGACTCCTGGGCGGACTCCGCGTCGGCTGCCGCAGCAATGTCGAAGGCGGCTTCGACGTCAGGCGCGGCAGCGAACGGGACCGTCTCGCCGACCGACGCAGGGTCATCGAACCCCGGGGGAGTGTCGTCGATGAAGTCGGGGGTGTGGTCGATTACCTCGGCGTCCTCCCTAAGTTCCGGCGCAGCCTTGATTTCCGCCGCCGGGCGCAGGGTCCAAACGTTGTCGTCATCGAGTTCGATCTCGCCGCTGGACGTATCGGGTCCGTCGCTGGAACCATCAATGGCCGGCTCAACCGGCGCTGAGGGAAACAGTGCAACGGGTTCGTTGAACTCGTTCTCGTCGGCGTCCTCGCGCATGTCGAGCGCATTGATCTCGGCCGTGTCGTCAAAGACTGCCTCGAACTCGCGCGTCTCGCCGGGGTCGGCCGGTGGCGCAGATCCGATGTCTGGGACCGGCTCGAGGTAGACCGGCTCGTGCGACGCGGTCTCGGGCCCGGTCGGCTCGCCGTCGGCCAGCAGAATCTCATCGGCAAGTTTCTTCAGGTCGGTCGCGAGATAGCCGCAGACCAGATCGTGCAGCAGCGCGCGCAGGTAGCGCTCGGTCTCGGCGATCACTTCGAGTGGTGGCTGCTTGGCGAGCCGCTTGCGATCGCTACGACCGATGTTGCCGTCGATCGCCAGCCGCTCCAGCGCGAAGGCTGCCTCGACGGTGCCACGGACGTGCATCCGTTCGTCGTCGCGAGCACACAGCGCCGACACGCGAGCAGGCAGTGCCGCCTTGCCGTTGTCGTCCCACGCCTCAAGCAGCGCGCGAATCGCGGCGAGAAAGTCGGTCAGGCCCTCGGCGGGCACGCTGCGCTCGAGCCCCATCTCAAAGCGTTTGAGCGCCCACGCCACGCGTGTGCGGCGCTCGATGCGGCGGACGGCGGCCGTGAACTGCCGCAGTTCTTCGTCTTCGCCGGAGAGCAGTCGCCACGCTTCCTCACGCGAGCGGCCGGTGAACGGCAGCGAGACCTGCTGCCAGGCGCCGCCGACGTTGGCCTGTGCGGTCAGCCCGAGTGAGACACTGCCCGGTTTGAACATCCTCAGAGCAGTCAGCAGGTTGCGCGCTTGCCGACGTACGGCCTCGATCGGTGCCGGCGCGTCACTCGGCGCGTCGATCGAGACAGCACAGAAGCAGTCCGTACCTGCGACGGAGTCGGAGAAGCGGTCGATGCACTCGGCGTCGAGATCCTCTGGCGCGAGCAGTTCGACACCGGCACCGAGATTGACGATGTCGCAGTCCAGCACGACTCCGTGGACGGGTATGAAAACGGTCGTGACCAGCCGTTCGGCAAGAACGACCGACTCAAGCTCGGTGTAGGCGGCCTCAAAACGATCGACCCAGGCCTCGAAGTGCTCGGCGTCACTCCAGACTGCAGAGAGAAAGGCGAGCGCGCCCAGCCGCGCGTGTGTCAGGTCGCCGACGTCGAGTACGGGCTCGTCGCGCAGGCGCAGATACGCGACCGTGCCGCGCGTACGTGAAAGGTGATTGGCAGCGTTGTCAAACGAATCGAGCGCGCGCAGTTGGTCGGCGTGCGACGAGACGAACTCGGCGGTCATCGGCTTGTAAGCGAACAACGCCGTGCCGGTAGCCGCAGGCGGACGGGAGGTCTCGCCGACCTCAAAGGGGATCTCCTCTCCCTCGGCCAGACGGCCTTCGAGCAGCCGCGCTGCGTCGTTGGTCAGCGTGCGTAGGGCGTCGTGCAACATTCGATCGCGCATGACTGCCGATTTCGTCACGCGGCGGCGGCATCCTGCCGCGGTCGACGATCAGACGACCCGAACTCGGCCGAAAAGACGAAGCGCCGCTAGGCGGCGCTGGCTACTTTGCCGCGCGCAGCTTTGCCGCGAACCGAGGTCGAACTCTTGGTCGCGGTGCCGGCGGGCTCGTCGGCTTCACAACCGCAGATGTCGCCGAGCCACTGCTCGCCGTAGCTGCGCATCGCGTTGATGATCGGAACCATCGCACGACCCTTCTCGGTCAACGCATATTCAACTCGCGGTGGGACCTCGGCGAACGTCTTGCGCTCGACGATCTCGTGTTCTTCGAGTTCACGCAGGCGGAGCGAGAGCGTGCGCGGGCTGATCCCGCCCAACGATCGCTCAAGCTCACAGAATCGAGCGCTCGATTCGGCAAGATCGCGGATAACAATCGCGGTCCACTTGTTGCAGAGGACCGAAGCAGTTGCGCAGACACCACATTCGCTGTTGGGCCTCTTAACGTTGGCTGGCGTAATGTCGGCTGGCGTGGCCATATACACAGATTAGCGCCAATACTTCACAAAGTAAAGCGATCGCGGCGGATGCCTCGGACTCGCCGGTGACAGGCTAGTTCTGGTTGGCCGCGGCCGACTGCTGAGCAGGCTGGTCCGGTCCGATGACCGGCGCGGGAGCGCCGGGGGGCGTGAGCTCTGCCGGAGGTGGCGGCGCCTGTTTAGCGGCCACTCTGGCGGCCAGCTCAGCCGGGTCGAGCGTCGGCATCGGGCTATTAAAGCTTTCGTCCTGGTTCGGGCGTCCGGCGAAGAGACTCTCGCCGTTTGCCGCTGCTGCTGCCTTCTCCTTGACGGCCTCCTGATCGGCCTTGGCGGCTTCGTGGTCGGCCTTTGCCGCCTCCATGATCTTCTCGATGCCACTGCCGGTGTCGCCGCCGGCGGCGACTGAAAGCTTGAAGTCGTTGGGCGAGGTCGCGGCCTTCATCGCCTCTTCCATCGTGATGTTGCCGGCCTTGAGGTGCGTCAGCAAGGCCTGGTCGAAAGTCTGCATGCCGTAGTACTGGCCATCGGCGATCGCTTCCTCGATCTTGCCGGTCTGATCGGGATCGACGATCATGTCCTTGATCCGGTTGGTCACGATCATCACTTCACAGATCGGCACTCGACCTTTTCCGTCGACGGTACGAACAAGACGCTGGGACACGATGCCCCTCAGCGTTCCGGCGAGCATCGCGCGGACCTGCTTGTTCTGGTGCAGCGGGAAAAAGTCGATGATGCGGTTGATCGTCTCGGTCGCATTGAGTGTGTGCAGCGTCGAGAACACGAGGTGTCCGGTTTCGGCCGAGCTCAATGCCGTGCCGACGGTCTCTTCGTCGCGCATTTCTCCGATCAGGATCAGGTCCGGGTCCTGACGCAGGATGCGGCGCAGGGCGCGGGAGAAAGACTCGGTGTCTTCGCCGATCTCACGCTGCTGCACGATCGACATGCTGTCGCGATGCAAGAACTCGATTGGGTCTTCGAGCGTGATGATGTGCTTCGGCTTCGTGTCGTTGATGTGACGGACCATCGCCGCCAGGGTCGTCGACTTACCGGAACCGGTGGTACCGGTCACGAGCACTACTCCACGTTCTTCTTCGGCAAGTTTCTTGATCGACGGCGGCAGCAGCAGTTCTTCGACGGTCTTGATGTCGAAGCCGATCGCACGCATGACGATCGAGACCGATCCACGCTGGCGGAAACAGTTGACACGAAAACGAGCGACGCCGGGCAACGCGTATGCAAAGTCGACTTCGCCGTTCTTCTTGAACTCTTCAACCTTCGCCGGGTAGTCGCGGCCGATGTACTCGAGCACGCCCATGGCGTCGTCGGGCATCACCTTGTCGGTGTCTGGGATCGGCTCGAGCACGCCGTTTAGGCGCTGCATCGGCTGAGCGGGGACCTTTATATGAAGGTCAGAGCCACCTGACTTGACCAGGTAGGCGAGTGCGGAGTCAACGTCGACCATCAAAGGCGGTATCGGCAGGTGAGAGCGGTCCTTTAGGGCACGCCCGCCCGATCCCTACTTCCCGCCGTTGAAATGGAACGAGTGAAACGCGAATGGCAGCGCTAGGCCTCCGAGGAGTATGCACTGGCGATGCCAGTGACCGCGCACGGCGCTCGGCATCACTTAATAGTATTAAACATACCATATATCCTGAAGTAACACATGCCTAAGAAAATCAATCTCACTGTCCCCTCTTACGTCGTCCTCGGCATGGTCGAAGGCGCGGGCGAAGCGACCCCATACGACATGAAGCGCCTCGCGGCGATCAGCCTCGACCACTTCCGTTCGGTGCGCCACGCACAGCTCTACAGCGAACCCGACCGGCTGGCCGAGGCCGGCCTGTTGAGCGTACGTCGTGAGCAAAGCGGCAGGCGCCGCAAGCTGTACTCACTGACAGCCGCCGGAAGCGACGCGCTTGAAGCATGGCGCCACGAGACCGACGAGCCGCTCGCCGAGATCCGCGATGAAGGCCTGCTGAAGATCTTCTTCGGCGCCGACCCGACGGTTGTCGCCGAGCGTCAGATCGAGCTACACGGCGGCCGACTGAAAGAGTTCGAGGACTCGCTCGAGACTTACGGGCCGTTCATGACCGAGGGGCAGCTACTCGTCCTGCGCATGGGCATCGAGCAGGAGATTCACTGGATCGCCACGCTCAAAGACATCGCATCGGGCAAGCTGCACGGCCGGAAGTCCGGCTGAACGCTCAGGCGACTTCGCGCAGGCCCTGCGACCAGCTGAGCTTGCGCAACTTGCGCAGTGAGTGCGTCTCGATGTGACGGACACGTTCGCGAGTGATGTTGAAGACCTTGCCGACCTCGTCGAGCGTCCTGGGCTGCTCGCCGCCGATACCGAACCGCAGTTCAAGCACCCGCCGTTCGCGATACGAGAGGTTGGCCAGCGCCTTGTGCAAGTTCTCGCGACGCAGCGAGTCGGAGGCCGAGTCGAACGGATCAGGCGCGTTCTCATCGGCGACGAACTGGCCGAACTCGGACTCGTCTTCGTCGCCGACCGGCTTCTCGAGTGAGATCGGTGTTTGAGCGAGACGGCGGATCGATTCGACCTCGTCACAGGAGATCTCGGTGATCGCCGAAAGCTCTTCGATCGTCGGCTCGCGACCGAGCTCGCTGATCAGTTGACGCTCGGCACGGGTGATCTTGTTCAGGCGCTCGACGACGTGCACGGGGATGCGCACCGTGCGACCCTTGTCGGCGAGGGCACGGGCGATCGCCTGGCGGATCCACCAAGTTGCGTAGGTCGAGAACTTGAAGCCCTTGCGGTAGTCGAACTTCTCCGCCGCGCGAACGAGGCCGAGCGTGCCCTCTTGAATCAGGTCGAGAAACGAGAGGCCCTGGTTGCGGTAGTTCTTGGCGATCGAGACGACGAGGCGCAGGTTGGCCTCGACCATCTTGTGCTTGGCATCCATATCGCCGCGCTCGATGCGCTTAGCGAGTTGAACCTCTTCGGCGGCGGTCAAGAGATTGACGCGGCCGATCTCTTTGAGAAAAAGTTGCAGTGAGTCGGTGGTGCCTTCGAGAGCCGGGCTCTCGGCGAGCTTGCTCTTGCGCTCGACGGCGGCGGCCCATGAGGCCTCGGCCTGGTGGCCGGAGTCCATCTCATCGAGGACATCGATCTCGGCCTGCTCGAGCCACCCACGCAGGGTGTCTGGCTCTAGCCCGTCGACGCCGGCTTCGGCGGCGACGGCCATAGCTTCGCCCAAGGTGGTCACCGATAACTGCCGGCAACGCTCGATCAATACGCGTACTTCGTCTGGTTGCAATTCCGCCGCAGTGGTGGAATCCGCGGTGGCATCTGACCCAATGGCCGACTGACCGGCGACTTCGTGAGCTTGGACTTCGATCGCAGACATATCGCACTTCCAATTTCCCTACATGTGAATCGCCCAAACCGGGCGACTGGACGGATGTTCCAGTTTTTGAGCGGCATTTCTACCGTCCTGGCGTCCTGGCTGGCTGGCCAACTTTGATTCTAGTTGGCAAACCTGTCCGAGTCAAACCGAAAGCGATACTCCCCAGTACATCGCAATCTGAAGATCATTCGGACACCGAGACAGAAGGTCTCTTGAAATCCATTCTAAGCATTTTTGACTAGGCCGTGGGGTGCTTGCGAAAAAATTGGACACGCGTACATGGGGTCATGGACCTAGGGCCAACTAGACGGCGGCCAGTCATCGCAGCGAGCGGTCGAGGGTAAGGGTCGCGGTGGTCGGTCGGCGCGTAGGATGGTTTCGCCGGACGGCGCTTCCTGAGTATTAGGAACCGCACAGTATTCTACTTTGCAGCGTGTCCGTCGGGGCGAACACGAAACGTGATCGAGGAGCTCTTTATGACCGTCAGCGAGACGACCAACGACCAACAAGACGGAACGTCGAACGCCGAGCACGGCGGCAAGTTGTTGACGCGACGGCTCCAGGCGGCGGGCGTCAGCAAGCTCTTCACGCTCTCGGGCGGACACATCTTTCCGATCTACGACGGTTGTCGCGACCTCGGGATCGACATCGTCGATGTGCGCCACGAACAGACCGCTGCGTTCGCGGCCGAGGGCTGGGCGAAAGTCACGCGAGAGCCCGGCGTCTGCGCTCTGACCGCCGGCCCCGGCGTGACCAACGGCATGAGCGCGATCACCGGCGCCAATGAGAACGAATCGCCGATGCTCGTGCTCGGCGGCCGCGCGCCGTCATTTCGCTGGGGACAAGGCTCGCTTCAGGAGATCGACCACGTCCCGTTCATGTCCCCCGTCACGCGGCTCGCCGAAACGGCGCAGACGACCGACCAGATTCCCGAACTGATTGATCGCGCGCTGGCCACGGCGACCGGCTCGCCCGGCGTCGCCGGCGGCCCGGCTTTTGTCGACCTGCCGATGGACGTGGTGTTCATCGAGGGCACGGTTTCCGGTGCGCCGTTCGCCGAGAACGATCCGGCGCTGTTCGACCCAGCCGACGCATCGCTGATCGACCGCGCCGCGGCACTGCTGGCTAGCGCCCAGCGCCCAGCGATCATGGCCGGCACCGGCCTCTACTGGGGCCACGGCGAGACCGAACTGCGCGCGCTCGCCGAGCAACTTCAGGTCCCGGTGTTTCTCAACGGTCAGGGCCGCGGCTGCCTGCCGGCCGACCACGAACTGTTCTTCGCACGTGCCCGCTCGGCCGCGCTGAAGGGCGCCGACGTTGCGCTGGTGATCGGCTCGCAACTCGACTTCCGACTCGGCTTCGGCGGTGCGTTTGGCGAAGAGACCGAGTTGATCTTGGTCAATGGCGCGCCACCGTCTAAGCGCACCGAGCGTGCGGTCGCGGCCGAACTGGTCGGCGGCATCGTCCGAACGTTGGCCGGCCTGCGCGAGGCCGCCAAAGCGCCGA
>JBASTN010000124.1:0-25568 GCA_049274915.1 Solirubrobacterales bacterium | reverse complement strand
GGCTCGCCGTTGACGATCGACTCGAAAAAGTCTTTGCGATCGTCGTAGGTAGGCAAAGTGCCCTTCGCCCAGCCACGCACGTCGTTGAGAATGATCGCCAGATCCGCGTAAGCGTCGCCGAATAGCTCGCCGATCTCACGCTTCATGCGTTTGGCCAGCGCCGGGCTTGCCCCGGCGGTGCTGATCGCGATCGCCAGCGGACCGCTTCGGGTGATCGCCGGCAAGATGAAGTTGCAGAGCGGCGGCACGTCGACGACGTTGACGAGCATCCCGCGAGCCTCGGCGTCGTTGAAGACTCGGATGTTGACGTCGGTGTCGTTGGTCGCCGCGATGATCATGAAGGCACCTTCGACATCGGTGGATTCGTAAGGGCGTTGCTCCCACGTAACCGTGCCCTCGCGAGCGAGCTCCTGTACGGCAGGCTCGGCCTCCGGCGCAATCACAGTGATGTCGCCGTCGCAGGCGAGCAGCCCTTCGATCTTCTCGAGACCGATCATTCCGGCCCCGACAACAACCGATTTACGCCCCTTCAGCTTCAAGCATGCGATGTAGAAAGGCGTGTCGAGCATTCCTCGAACGCACTCTTGGTCGCAGATCCCCTTCTTCAGGTGACATACGCATTCTTTTCCGGCAAAGGCTTGAGCAGGCATGGGGCTGATCTCTTGCGAGTGTAGAGATGCGGGCGATCGTGTCGCCCGACGAGAGATCTTTGGCGCGCACGTGTCGGTATTTTGTCGTATACTTACGACAGATGAACGCAGTAACCGTAGAACGCGTAGCTGCAGATCCCGTAGCGCTGGATGCGCCGAGTGCTGCGATTGCGGTTGCCTCGGCCAACGACGAACTGGCCGCGCACACGACAATCCCTCGGTCCGTCGCAGACGTCGTCAAACGCTTGACTGAGGAGATCCTCGCGAGCGACATCGAGCACTGGCTAGCGATCGATCCGTACCATGCGCTGCTCGTCCACCGCGCGATCCTCGAAGCCCAGGAGGCGGTCGGGGTCGCAGATGACCGCGACGCGCGCGATCGACTGCGGATCGCCCTCGGGCGCCTGACCAATGCGCTCGCATTGGTCGGCGAGGCAGATCCGGTCGGCGAGCAACGCACGACCAAGCAGGTCGCTCAATGGCTGGTCGACGCTGTCGACGTGCCGCAGAAGGATCTGGCGGCGCTGCTCGGCGTCGACCTGCGCAAGTTCCAGCGCTGGATCTCTGACGGCGGCACGATGCAGCCCGAGGGCGACGACGCTCGACGGGTCCGCACGCTCGCCAAGATCGTCAATCAGTTGCGTCACTCGCTGTCGGCCCCCGGCGTTGTCGCATGGTTCTCCTGGCCACGTGCCGACCTCGGCGGCAAGACTCCTGCAGCGCTACTCAACAACGTCTCTCGCACCCCCGATCTGCTGCTCGCCGCTGGCAGCATGCGCGGCACCACGCTCGCCTAGCGCTTGACCGCGCAACAGCTGACCGTTGCCTTTCGTCTCGCCGACTTCGGCGCGCCGATGCGCAGCGAGCCAAGCCGCGCGGCCGGACGTTTCCACCGCAGCGACCAGGTTGAACCGACGCAGTATGCCTGTCTACATCCGCTGGGTCCATGGGCGGAGTACCTGCGCGCTCACGATCTCAGAGAGCCCGAACAGGTCTCATTTATCCGCCAGCGGGTCTGGGCACTGCGGGTTGATCTCGAGCCGTTGACCGAGGTGACGTTCGAGAACGCCGAGTTGCACGGAATCTCACCTGCCGCACTCGTCGGTCGCGCCTATCGACCGTGTCAGGCGTTGGCCGATCGCCTGCGCGCAGAGGGCGCGCGAGGATTGATGGTCCCGAGTGCCGCGCTGCCAGGGACCAAGAACATCGTCTTGTTTGGCGCTCGACAGAGTGCGCCGTACTTGGTCGACCCAGTTTCGCTTGTCGACGTTCCTGCTTCGTTGACTGCCGAACGCGCTCGTCCGATGAGGGCGCTCGCCGAGGCAACCCGCTTTCGCAACATTCGCGCCCACCCGGCACTGAGAGCGGCTCAGCACGGCAAGAGATTTGAGTTCCGCGAGCCGCCACTGGTTGGTTTGTCGAGCGGTCGCCCCGGGTAAACGCTGCGCACGGTCCCCATTCGGCCCCCCAAGCCTTTCGGACCAGTTGATCGAGAGGTTGACTAAGCGCAGTACCGACGAAGGAGATCGTGGATGAGCCGTGCCGAAGTCATGATCGAGGCACCAATCGAGCGTGTCTTCGCCGTGTTGTCGAACCCGCGGTCCTATGCGCACTGGGTTATCGGCTCGGATCGCATTCGTGAGGCCGATCAGAGCTGGTCGGCTGTCGGCTCAGAGTTCAAGCACGTCGTCGGCTTCTCGGCGCTCGCGCGCCGCGTCCAGCGATAGGTCTGGCGCTCAGCTCTTGAACAAGTTGCTGACCGTACGTCCGGTCAGCTTGCCCAGCGCAGGTGCCGCCTCGACCACGTGCTTCAACCGGTCACGACCCTTGCCGTACATCAGGTCGATCGACGCGCGAATCGCCGGGCCGACGGTTTCGGCGTACGGGTAGACCCACATGCTCGCTTCGCGCGAAGGCGTCTCGGCCTGTACCTGAATCTCGACGGCTTCGTAGAAGCCGAACTTCGAGTGGGCGCGGCCGAGACCGCTGTCCTTGACGCCACCCCAGCTGCACTGGCAGAGGCCTGCGCTGTACATGTGGTCGTTGATCCAGACGTTTCCGGCCTCGAGACGACGCGCGATCGCGGCGGCCTTGGCGCTGTCGGTCGTCCAGACACTGGAACCGAGTCCGAACTCGGAGTCGTTGGCCATGCGCACGGCCTCGTCCTCGTTATCGACAGTCATGATCGGGATAACGGGTCCGAAGATCTCCTCTTGCATGATCCGCATGCCGTGGTTGACACCGGTCAGGACGGTTGGCGCGTAGTACTTGCCTGCGCGCAGCTCGGGCGGCAACTCGGCCGGGTCGATCGGGCCGCCACAGAGCTTCGTCGCGCCGTGGTCGACGGCGTCGTCGACGAGCTCCTTGACCAGTTCGAACTGGTCGGGCGATGTCATCGCTGACACTTCGGTTGCCCAGTCGCGCGGGTCGCCGATCTTCAGGCTCTCGGCGCGATCGACCACGCCCTTGATGAAGCGGTCCGCGACGTCGTGCATCACGTACACGCGCTCGATACCGGCACAGGTCTGGCCCATATTGGCGAAACCGCCCCAGGCCGCACCATTGATGGCGTGGTCAACGTTGGCGTCTGACAACACGAGCATCGGGTCCTTGCCGCCGAGCTCGAGCGTCGCGCCCTTGAGCTGCGTGGCGCAGCTCTCGGCGATCTTGCGACCGACCTCGACGCTGCCCGTAAAGAAGATCTTGCCGACGCCCTTGCTGTCGACGATCGCTTGGCCGACGGCGCCCCCACCGTGGACCGTGCGCAACAGGCCTTCGGGCAGCCCGGCTTCGTCGAAGACCTCCTGGATCTTCTGGCCGATCAAACAGGTCAACGAGGCCGGCTTGGCGACGATGCCGTTGCCGGCCATCAGCGCGGTGGCGATCTCGTCGACCGCCAACAGCCACGGGTAGTTCCACGGGCTGATCACGCCGATCACGCCGATCGGCTGGTAGTGGAACTTCAGCTTGCGCGTCATCGCGAACGGCTGCTCCGACTTGATCTTCTCGTCGAGCAGGATCTTCGCGGCGTTGTCTGCGGCCCAGCGCAGGCCGTCGACCGAAGTCATCACTTCCATCGAGAAGGCCTCGGTACGCACCTTGCCCTGCTCGGCGGTGATCAAGTCGGCGATCTCGTCCTTGCGGTCGATGATCACCTCGACGGCGCGGTGCATGTAGCGCGCGCGGTCGGCGAATGAAAGCTCCGCCCAGAAAGGCTGGACCTTCTTGACGTCGGCGACGACTGCGTCGACCTGGTCGGGCGTGATCGTCGGGACGGTGCCGACGAGCTTGCCGGTTACTGGGTTGAAGGATTCGAGCGTGCCGGTCGGTGCCGATTCGGGGCTACCGACGTGCTTGAAGTCAGTGGGTTGTTGGGCTGTGGGCTGTGTGTGGGCGCTGATGGGTTCCATCGATCCATACTAACGCCGCGCGCGCCTCGGCGGTCAGCTGTTTGTACGGGCGGCGCGGGCGCGCGCCAGACGCTCGGCCATCGCCGCCTCGTGACCGCGATCCGACGGCTCGTAGAACTGCGCTCCGGCGACCGAGTCGGGCAACAGCTGCTGGCCAGATAGTTCGTCGGCGTTGGTGTGTGGATAGTCGTAGCCCTGACCGATGCCGAGCTCGTCGGCGCCGGGGACGTTTTGGTCTTGCAGGTAACGCGGCGGCGGCGCGAGGCCGTGTTTGCGAACGTGGGCGATCGCGGCGTCGCCGGCTTTGTAGGCGCGGTTCGAGCGCGGCGCCAGTGAGAGGTACGTGACCGCCTGCGACAGATTGATGCGCGCCTCGGGCAGGCCGACATAGTCGAGCGCCTGCGCTGCGGCCATCGCGATCGGCAGAGCTTGCGGGTCTGCGTTGCCGATGTCCTCGCTGGCGAAGATCACCATTCGGCGCGTGACGAACTTCGGGTCCTCGCCGCCTTCGAGCATCGCCGCCATGTAATAGAGCGCGGCGTCAGGGTCGCTGCCGCGCATCGCCTTGATGAACGCGGAGGCGTAGTTGTAGTGCTGGTCGCCACCCTTGTCGTAGAGCACCGCGCGGCGCTGGATCGCGTCTTCGGCACGGACGAGGTCGATGTTCGGTGTGACGTCGGAGCTCTCGTTCTGAGTCTGCGCTGCGGCCGCCGCCGTTTCGAGTGCGGTCAGCGCGGTGCGCGCGTCGCCGCCGGCGCGGGACGCGATGAAGTCGAGCGCTTCGCCGTCTGCGGTGATCGATCCGGAGAGGCCGCGCTGATCGGTCATCGCGCGGTCGAGCAGGCCGCGAACGTCCGCGTCGGTCAGCGGTTCCAAAACATACAGCCGCGTCCGTGACAGCAGAGCGCTGTTGACCTCGAAGTACGGGTTCTCTGTCGTCGCACCGATCAGGATGATCGACCCGTCCTCGACGGCAGGAAGCAGCGCGTCTTGCTGGGCCTTGTTGAAGCGGTGGATCTCGTCGAGGAAGTAGATCGTGCGACGGCCGCTCGTGCGCAGCCGCTCGCGTGCGGCAGCGATCGCTTTGACGGCATCGGGTCGGCCGACGACAACGGCGGAGTGCTCCTCGAAGGCGGCGTCGGCGGCCTGGGCGACCAGTCGCGCGATCGTTGTCTTGCCGCTGCCGGGCGGGCCGTAAAGAATCATCGAGTGCGGTGCCTTGCCGGTCAGCGCCTCGTGCAGCGCCTGACCAGGCTGCAGGAGGTGGGTCTGGCCGACGAGATCGTCGACCGACTGTGGTCGCATGCGCGCTGCGAGTGGCTGGGCACCTGACTGTGCATCCGAATGGGCGCTGTTGGCGGCAGGATTCTGTGTCGCGCCGGCCTCGAAGAGCTGATCCATAGCTGTATTAGACCAGCCGCCCAGTGCGTCGGCGGCTGGTAGGTTGGCGATTCTGAGCGAGGCGACAACGAAACAGGTACCCGAGCCCCCGGAGAAGGTCAGCGAGCAGCTGGCTCGATGGCACGACGGCGACGGCGACAAGACGCTCGGCGGCTTGATCGACTACTTCGACGAGAAGAGCTTCGCGTTGTTGTTCGTGCTCTTGATGGGCGTGCCGGCGCTGCCGCTACCGACCGGAGGTGCGACGCACGTCCTTGAAGTGGTGACTGTGCTGCTCGCACTGCAACTCGTGCTTGGGCGAAGTGACATCTGGCTGCCTCAACGCTGGCGCAAGCTCGCGCTCGGCGGTGACAAACAACAGAAGTTCCTCACCGGGCTACTGAAAGTCGTGCGCCGGTTCGAGCGGTTCTCGAAGCCGCGAATGCGCTTCCTCTTCGGTACGCGCGTCAGCAACATCGCGTTTGGACTGATCGTCGCGCTGGGTGCGATCGCCGCGTTCTTTGCGCCGCCATTCTCCGGGCTCGACACTCTGCCGTCACTCGGCGTCGTGCTGATCTCGATCGGCGTGTTACTGGAGGACATCGTCGGCGTGATCGTCGGACTGGTGATCGCGGTAATCGGCGTGGCGATCGAGATATTCCTCGGCAAGGCCGTGGTCGATCTCGTCTCGGGGCTGTTTTAGAACAACCCGGGCTGACCGGGAGCGGGCATCGGCGTCTGGGGTTCGGCGATGACCTCATCCGCGTCAAAGATCGGTGACGGCGCACGTGCGGCAGTCTCGGGACCAGCCTCCGGGTCTAGCTCGATCTGATCGACGGCAGGTTTCGACCGCGCTAACAGCTCCTCGCGAGGGGTCGAGCGGATGCGCTCGATCAGGTGTGGGATCTGCGAGAAGTCGTCGAACAATGTCTGCTCCAGCGCGCGGGTGTAGAGCGCGGCCGCCGGGTGGTGCACCGGCAGGTACACCTGACCGTTGAGCAGACGCGCCTGCCCGTGGTCGATGCCGATCTTGCGATTCGGCAGAAAGCGGTTCATCGCGTGGCGGCCGAGCAGCACGATCAGTGCCGGATCGATCACGGCGATCTGCTCTTCAAGCCACGGCCAGTTGTGCTCGGCCTCGCCCGGCAGCGGGTCGCGGTTGCCCGGTGGCCGGGCCTTCAGAACGTTGGCGATGAAGACGTCATCGCGGGTCATGCCGATCGACTCGATCAAGCGGTCGAGCAGCTTGCCAGCCTGGCCGACGAACGGCCGTCCATGGATGTCTTCGTTCTTGCCCGGCGCCTCACCGATGAAGAGAATCTCGGCGGCGGGATTTCCTTCTCCGGGGACCATGTTCGTGCAGCTCGCGCAGGGCTCGAACTTGCAGCCCGAATCCTTGTGCGCACGAATCTCCGCGGCGATCTCATCGATGCTCCGCATACCCGCTGCAAGCTATCGGATAGATACCCTCGGCGAATGGATCGACTGATTTTTGAGGACGAACACAACTGGTTCCGCGAGTCGGTCAAGACTGTCGTCGACCGCGAGATTCTGCCTCGGGCCGAGCAGATTCGCGAAGAACGCTCGATCCCGCGAGAGATCTGGCTGAAGGCCGGCGAGTGGGCCGACGCCCGCGTCACGAAGATCTGGGCCGGCTCGAACGAGATCATGAAAGAAATCATCGGTCGTTCGTTGGGGTTCGGCGACCCACGACGCGGCTGATCGACCGGCGCGCCGATAAGGCTTTGACGATGCCCGACCGCGCACAGCTGCAGGAAACCTCAGTCGAACTGCTGCAGCAGCTGATTCGTTTCAACACGGTCAACCCGCCCGGCGCGGAGGCCGAGGCACAGAACTTCATTGCCGGTCTGCTCGAAGGCGCCGGCTTCGAGGTCGAACTGCTTGCGCTCGATCCCGAGCGACCAAACCTCGTCGCTACTTTGCCCGCCGCCGGATCGGTCGACTCCTTTGCCGCCAAGCACGGCCCGACCGTCGCACTGCTTGGCCACGTCGACACTGTGCTCGCCGACGCCGGCGAGTGGCGGGTCGATCCGTGGTCTGGCGAGCTGCGCGACGGGTGTGTGTGGGGACGCGGCGCCCAAGACATGAAAGGCCAGGTCGCCGCCGAGCTCGCTGCTGTCATCGAATTGACGAAGCTGGGCTGGCAGCCGCAGTTCGGCGTTCTCCGCGTGATCGTGACCGCCGATGAGGAGGCCGGTGGCAACTTCGGCGCGCGGTGGCTTTGTGAGGAGCATCCGGAGAAGGTCCGTGCCGATATTGCGATCAACGAAGGCGGCGGGCAGATGTTCGTCTATGAAGGCCGGCGCTACTTCCGTGTTGGCTGCGCCGAGAAGGGCTTCAGCCGTTTCAACATTGTCACGCACGGCACTGCTGGCCACGCGTCTGTGCCGCGGATGGGCGACAACGCACTGCTGAAGATGGCGCCGTTGTTAGAGAAGCTCGCCAATGACCAACCGGACTACGACTTGACCGACGAGCCGCGGGCGATTCTTGAGGCGCTGTTTGGCGGTGAGCCGACCGTTGCCGACGTGCCTGAACTGTTGGCGCGAATCGAGGCCACCGATTCACGACTCGCGATGTTGCTGGAGCCGACGCTCGGCGTGACCTTGACGCCGACGATGGCCGAGGCGAGCGCAAAGGTCAACGTGATCCCGGCTCGTGCCGCCGTGCGCGTCGATTGTCGTGTACCGCCGGGATTCGATCGTGATCACGCCGAACGCCGCGCGCGCGAGGTGCTCGGTGACGGTGAGTACGAGCTTGAATTTGCCGAGTCAGCAATCGGAAACGCGAGTCCGCACGACACACCGCTGATGGATGCGATCCACGAGTGGGTCGCTTCGGTCGACCCCGAGGCGACGGCGATTCCGTCGGTCTTGCCCGGGTTCACCGATTCACGCTGGTTCCGTGACGCGTTCCCTGACTGCGTCGCCTACGGCTTCTTTCCCCAGATGAAGATGGACATGTACGAGAGCGACCCGCTGATTCACAGCGCCGACGAGCGGATCCCGGTCGAGGACCTCGCGCTGGCATCGGAGTTTTTCGCCTTCGCCGTCCGTAAGCTGCTGGGGTAGATGAGCGAAGGTCAATCACCTGATCGGAAGGATCCGATCGCGAGCGATCAATCCGCTGACGACACAGCGGTCGACCGCCTGCGCCTTGGCGGCATGGCGCTTGAGAATGGTTTGCTTGTCTACGGACCGACTCACTGGTCGGCCGCGGTGCGCGACCGCGGCGGCGAGATCATCGTGCGTTCGGGCAAGGTTCCGCGCGCCAGCAATTTCTTGGAGAACGTCCCCGGCCTGCGCGGCGTCGTGCGCCTCGCCGAGTCGATCGTCGTCGTACCGCTGGTGCGAATGAAACTGCCGCAAGCGAGACTGCCTTTTGAGAACAAGTCAGTGATTGCCGCGGGAGCCGCGACCACCGCACTAGGAATGTTCGCCCGCCGTCGCGTGAAGCGTGGCGTCGCGCTCGACACCGCGCTTTCGCTGGTCGGCCTCGCCCCGGCGCTGATCTCTTTGCGTAGCGGCAACGTCGCGGCCTACCACGGTGTCGAACACAAGGCGATCGCCGCGTATGAACAAGGCGGCGATCCGACCGACGCCGCCGTGGTCGAAGCTGCGGCGAAAGAGCACGACCGTTGCGGATCACATCTCGTCGCACCGATGATGCTCGCCGGCGTCATCGGCGACGCTCTCGTGCGGCGCACGATCGAGCAGCCCGGCGCCGTCGTACAGGCGAGCGTCGCGCTGGCCGGCGCGGCCGTTTCGATCGAGATGTTCGGTTACGCAGAACGCCACCCCGGCTCTGGGTTTGCGAAGGCGTTTCGCCGGCCCGGTTTCGAACTGCAACGCGCGATCGGCACGCGTGAGCCGAGCGTCGAACAGATTGAGGTCGGGCGCGCCGCGATTGCGCGTTTGCTTGAGGTCGAAGACGTAGCCGTCTAAGCAGTTCGGGTCTACCGGATTTCTGCAGTCACTGGGCAATCTGGCTTGTCGAACTACTCAAAATCTCGGTAAAACCCCTGCTCTGCTGGACGATCGTCCGTAAGACGCCTGTCGCCCCTCACCTCGGCGACCGAACGAGTCGATCAATCAGTTAATACATAACGCGGCCTTGTGCCGCCTTGCACTAAAGGGTGCGCAAATGAGATTCAAGGGATCATTCGCGCTTTCGGCGGCACAGTGGTTGCTCTACGCGACTGCCGGGCTGTTCGGGGCATTTGTTGCTTACGTACTCGTTCCGAATACAGGCGGAGCGACGGCAGACTTTTTCGACCATCAGGTCTTCTCGGCGCTGGTGTTACTTCCGGCATTGATTTGCCTGATCCGCGGCTTCACGGCTGAGGGATCGCGCAAGGTCTGGCTTGCGATCGGCGTCGGCATCCTCTTCTGGTGGGGTGGCGATTTCTACGCGACCACCGTGCTCGGGGATCCGGCCGAGATGCCAGTTCCGTCGACCGCCGACGCGCTGCACCTGTTGTTCTACCCGGCCGTGTTCATCGGCATCTTCTCGCTGCTGCGCCGCCTCTCCGATGTGCCGCGCACCCTCTGGCTGCAGGGAGTGATCGCCGCTCTGTCGGTCGCCGCGATCGACGCAGCCCTCGTTCTTGAATCGTTTAAAGGCGACATCGATTCGAGCGCGTCGCAGCTCGCCACGCAGCTGGCATACCCGATGGCCGACCTCGTGATCCTGATGCTTGTCGTCGGCGCCCGCGCAGTCGCCGGCTCACGCCTCGGCCGCGCCTGGAACTGGCTGACCGGTGCAATCGGCTTGATCACGATCGCCGACACCCTCTACTTGTTCCAGTCAACCGCAGGCACCTACGTTCAAGGCTCGCTGCTCGATCTGACTTGGCCGGCCGCGATGCTGCTGATGGCAATGGCCGCATTGCGTGACGACGGCGGAGTCGCCGAGATCGAGGTCGACCGCCGCTGGCTAACGCTGCCGTCAGTGTTCTTCGCTGCGAGCGCGATGTTCCTCGTGATCTTCGATCAGTTCCACGACTTCGGAATCCAGACGCTCGCGCCAGCGACCGGTGCGCTGATCTTCGTAGTCATCGAGATGGCACTCGCGCAGCGCGAGAACCTGCGCCTGCTCGCCGTCAGTCGCGCCGAGGCGTTCGTTGACTCGGTCACCGGCATGCCGAATCGCCGCGCGTTGATCCGCGACCTCGAATGGGTCTGTGCGAACGCGACCGAAGAGTCGCCGGCAACGCTGATCCTGCTGGACCTCAAAGGTTTCAAGTCGTACAACGACAAGTTCGGCCACCTCGCGGGCGACGCCTTGCTTGCGCGTCTCGGTCAGAACCTGCTGCGCGTCGTCGGCAGCTTCGGCGGTGCTTACCGCCATAGCGGTGACGAGTTCTGCGTGATCGCCAACGTGCCGCTGGGCCAAGGCGAGGGCGTTATGCGCGTCGCGCGAGAGGCCCTCTGGGAGCACGGCGATGGCTTTGAGATCACCGGGCTTTCGGGTCAGGTCACGATTCCGCATGAGTCGAATGATCCGGTCGCGCTGCTGAAACTCGCCGACCAACGGCTTTACGCCGAGAAGTACCAAAACACCTCGGTCGCGCCGGAAGAGGCGGCGGCGATGGTCAACATGCTGCAGGCGACAGCGACCTCGAACGACTCGCGCACAGCGCTGATCAACGAGACGCTGAAACTCGCCGGCTCGGTGATGGATCTCGACGGATCCGAGCTACAGCAGATTTCACGTGGTTTCCAGTTGCGCGACATCGGCAACTCAGCCGTGCCGCAAGCAATTCTGCACAAGCAAGGCAAGCTGGCCGATCACGAGTTCGAAGTGATTAAGTCGCACACGATCGTCGGTGAGCGCATCCTCAACTCGATTCCGGCGTTGCGACCGGTTGCCGAGATCGTTCGTTACCACCACGAGCGCTTCGACGGCGGCGGCTACCCGGACGGTCTCGTCGGCGAGGCGATCCCGATTGGCGCTCGCCTGGTCGCGATCGCCCAGGCGTTCGAGGCGATGATCTCGGACCGTCCATTCCGCCCAGCGCTGTCGTATCGCGACGCCGTCAAGGAACTCGGCCAGCAAGCCGGAAAGCAGTTCGACCCGCGTGTCGTCAGTGCTTTCTGTCAGGCACTGGACCAGACCTCCGACGCGATTCAGCACAACCCGGCGGCCGTCGAGGCATACACCGCCGCTCAGATCGCGCAACGCCAGCAGGCAGAGTCACCGCAGCAACCTGCGGCGCCGTTCGCCGCACCAATTGCAGCACCGGTCGCCGCGACCGCGGTGGCAGCTGCGACGGTCATCGCACAGGCCGAACCAGCCTTGGCTTCAGCGGCAGTCCCGGTCCCACCCCAGGCCACCCAGCCGATGGGGGTGATCGGCGGCTACGCGCCCGCGCAGCCAAAACCACAAGCTAAACAGCGGGTAGCGCAGTTCAACTAATGATCTAGTCTTGGCCGCGCAATGTTCGGCGAAATTGATCACATCGGCGTGGCGGTTGAAGACCTCGACGCCGCCATCGAGTTGTACAACTCGAAGTTCGAGATGGCGATCCAGTACCGCGAGACGGTCGAGGAGCAAGGGGTCGAAGCCGTGCTCCTCGAGGTCGGCGGCGGGCACGTCGAGCTGCTGCGTCCGCTGGGCCCCGATACGCCGGTCGGCAAGTTCATCGAGAATCGCGGCGTCGGCATGCACCACGTTGCGTACAGAGTCGACGACGTCGCCGCCGAGCTCGACAGGCTGAAGGCCGAGGGCGTCGAACTGATCGATGAGACTCCGCGGATCGGTATTCGCGGCAGCTCCGTAGCCTTCTTGCACCCGGCCGCGACCGGTGGCGTGCTCGTCGAGCTCGTCAAGCCGGTCGACCACTAACAACTTTTTCCAACACCCAGTTTTTTCCAACACCGATCTTCAGGAGCAGCAAATGGCAGACGACAAGAAGCCCATCCAGATCGGTTTTCGCAACGGCCAGACCGTCGGGCTGAAGCTCGAAGCGGACGAGTTCGACAAGCTCGTCAAGGCGATCGCCGACGAAACGCCGTGGCACACCGTCAAGGACGAGACCCGCGAGCTCACCTTGCGTGCCGACCGCGTTGACTTTTGGGCGACCGACGACAAGCCGACCGACGTCAGCGTCGGCTTCGTCGCGTAGTTCGACGAGCAGATCAACGACGAACAGATCAACGACGAACAGATCAACGACGAGCAGATCAACGAGGAACAGATCGGCAGGCAACTCATGAGGTGCGATTCGTGAGGGCGTGGTCGTTCTGGGAGCCGCTAAACCGCGCTGAGCTGCCGGCGCTCGAATGGGTCGAAGCGACGCGCTTCGGCGGCGGTGTCGAGCGCGCCACGCTTCTGATTACTCGTGCTGGTGAACACGGCGCCACCTGGTACGCGATCTTTGCACTCGGCGCGATCGCTGACTCGCGACATCGCGGCCGTTGGCTCGGCGCCGCTGGTGCGGTTACGGCGAGCTACTTCGGCGGGTTGATTGTCAAGCTTCTGCTGCGCCGCCGCCGTCCGGCACTTGCGACGCTCGACACCGGCTCGCAGCTCTCGTTCCCGTCGCTGCACTCGGTCACCTCGTTCGCCGCCGCGCGAATGCTTTCTCAATTGGCACCGCGGCCTTTCGGGGCGTTGCTGAGCTATCTGCTGGCCTTTGCGTTCGCCGGGTCACGTCTTCACTTTTGCGTGCACTACCCGAGCGATCTGATCGCCGGTGCCGCGATCGGCGACCTCGCCGGCCGCGCTACGGTGCGCCGATGGTCAAGCGCGGACAGGACGTAGATCGATGGCGATGAAGGTCGGCATCGTCGGCATGCCGAACGCCGGTAAGTCGTCACTTTTCAACGCGCTGACGCAAGCCGGTGCCGAAGCAGCTAACTACCCGTTCACGACCGTCGAACCGAACATCGCGGTCGTGCCGGTGCCCGACCAGCGATTGCTTGACGTGGCCGCCGTGACTGGCGCCAATCAGATTGTGCTCGACCAGATTCACGTACATGACATTGCCGGGCTGGTCAAGGGGGCGAGCAAGGGCGAAGGACTCGGAAACCAGTTTCTCGCCAACATCCGCGAGACCGACGCGATCCTGCATGTCGTCCGCGCGCACGAGGACGCCAACGTCGTCCACCCGGAAGGTCGCGTCGACCCGATCAGCGACATCGAGACGATCGAGACCGAACTGATTCTCGCCGACCTCGACACGGCCGAGCGTCGCGTCGACCGCGTAGGCAAGCTCGCGAAGTCCGGCGACGCCGAGGCGATCGCCGAGGAGGCCTGGCTGCGCGAAGTGATCGACGCGCTGCAGGCGGGCAAGCCTGCGCGCAGCGTGCCACTTCCCGAAGACGCACCGATGGCCGTCAAGAACCTTTCACCGCTGACTGGCAAGCCAGTGCTGTTCGTCGCCAACGTCAACGAAGGCGAGACCGAGGTGCCGCCAGCGATCGTCGAATACGCCGCCAGTCACGGCGCGGCGGCCGTCGCGATCAGCTCACGGATGGAGGCCGAGCTGGTTGAGATGGACGACGAAGAGGCCGCCATCATGCGCGATGAATTGGAGATCCCCGAGAGCGGTTTGACGACCGTGATCAACGGCGCGTTCGGGCTGCTCGACTTGATCACATTTCTGACATCTGGCGAGGAGATCGGCCAGTCTTGGCATCTTAAGCGCGGCTCGACCGCCTACGACGCCGCAGGCGAGATCCACACTGATATCCAACAGGGCTTCGTCCGCGCCGAGGTGATCGCCTGGCACGACTTGATCGACGCCGGCGGATACTCCGCCGCGCGCGAGAAGGGCACCCTCCGCATCGAGGGTCGCGACTACGTGATGGCCGACGGCGACGTCATCACGATCAAGCACACCGGCTGAGTCCAGAGTCGATACCCCTCCCGAACCGTCGGTGGCTGCCCCTCCCGCCACCGCATTCCGCTGCGAAAAACCCCTGCAACGGTGACCCCTGCAACGACGACCGCCTACTGCGTAACGCGCTTGAACGTCACCCAGGTGTCGTGCAGCCCGAGGCGGGCGCGCAGGGTTGCGCCGTTGGTGCGCATCGTGCCGCGTGAACAAATCACGTCGGCGCTGACTACGCGTGGTGACACACCGCGCTTGACCACCTTGACGCGCTTCAGACTGCCCTTGCAAAGGTTGCCGAGCTTCGCCTGCATCGCGCCCTTCGAGTATCGGATCGTCCAGCGGTGCTTCGGCGAGTCGCCGTCGAACGGATCCTCGACGGATTTCAGATAAGGCTTTGGCGTGGATCCGTAGAAGACGTTCTCGACGTTCTCGGTGCGCCCGCCCGAGGTTGAAAAGAAGAAGGTCGGGATCACCTTTCCTTCGTACTTGACCACCTCACCGGCCGTCGCAACCACGGCCGCGTTGGTCGATTTCACCTCGGCGGACACGCCGCGATAGACCTGCGACCGCGTGTCCGGATACTGATCAAACAACGACCCGCCCGCGTCGGTGGCCAGCGCGTAGGAGCGCGCTGCGACTGCCTGCGCGCGCAGCGCCTGCGGATCCCACGAGGTCGGAACCTCGCCGGGCACGACGCCCTGGACGTAGTCGTCGAGACCAGCCGCGTTGACCACGTTCATGCCACCGAGCGCCGACTCGCTGAACTCCATCCCGCCGCGATATTCACCGTTGCGCAGACCGCCGATAGCTGTACCGAGCAGCTTGATCGGCTCAGCCCCGGTCAACAACAGCCCGTTGTCATAGGTGCCGACAGTCGACCCGCCGCGCGTCAACCGCACCGAGTTGCCTGAGCGCTTGACGGTGTAAGTGGCGCTTGGCTCGAGATCCCTGCCGCCGGTCGCGCGATTGGCGCCGCTGATCTTGACCGTTCCAACACCCTGGCGCAGAATCACACGGATCGTCTCGGTGGCGGCCGGGCCGATCGTGGTGCCCTGGTAGTAGTGCTTGAGAATCTCTTTGTAGTCGCGACCCTCTTTGGCGAAGCCCTGTGCGCCGTACTGGCTCATGCCGATTCCGTGCCCGAATCCGGCGCCGCGCATCACGAAGCTCACGCGCTTAGCGGAGGCGGACGGCGCCGCAGGACCGGCGCTCAAAAGCAGCAGTGTGATGAGGGTCACAGAGGCCACGAGCAGCAGCGCGCCAACGCTGGGCACGCGCGCTCGGGTGAAAGGCGCAGAAGACATCCGAACCAGCTTAGGGAACGCCCGGACGGGACCGTCCGGGACCAAAAACGGGTTGTTAGTCTCCAGTGCCAATGCGGATTTCGACCCTCTACGCCTAACCATCTAGGAAGGAACACATGGCAACCCCGAAAGCATCGCACGTATTTGTTGAGTGCCTCGAAGCAGAGGGGGTGCGTTACGTGTTTGGAATTCCGGGGGAGGAAACGCTAGATCTAAACGAAGCGATCGCCGACTCGTCGATCGCCTTCGTACCGGTCCGTCACGAGCAGGGCGGCGCCTACATGGCCGACGTCTACGGCCGCCTGACCGGTCGAGCCGGTGTCTGTCTCGGAACGCTCGGTCCCGGCGCGACGAACCTCGTCACTGCCGTCGCCGACGCCTACCTCGACCGCGCGCCGCTCGTCGCGCTGACCGGCCAGGGCGACCTCGAGCGCATGCACAAGGAGTCGCACCAGTACATCGACATCATGCGCGTGATGCGTCCGATCACGAAATGGAACGCACAGCTGACCGACCCGGCGATCATCCCCGAGGTCGTGCGCAAGGCCTTCAAGGTCGCCGAGAGCGAGAAGCCCGGCGCCACGCACATCGAGCTTCCCGAAGACGTGATGGCGCAGCCGCTCGACGCGCAGCCGCTTCCACGTATGGAGGTCGCTCGCCCCGAGCCCAACGCCCGCGACATCCTGCGCGCCGCCGACATGATCAAGAGCGCCGCCAACCCGGTCGTGCTCGCCGGTAACGGCGTGATTCGCAGCAACGCCGCTCAGGCGCTGCGTGAGTTCGCCAACACCACCAACATCGGCGTCGCCAACACCTTCATGGGCAAGGGCGTCGTCGATGTCGACAGCGACCTCTCGCTTGGTTCAGTCGGTCTGCAGGCCGGCGACTACTCGATGGCCGGCTTCGAAGACGCCGACCTGGTGATCGCCGTCGGCTACGACCTCGTCGAGCACTCGCCCAAGCACTGGAACCCGACGGGCGACAAGCGGATCATCGTGGTCGACACGAAGGCCGCCGAAATCGACGCCTTCTACATGCACGAGATCGAACTGGTCGGCGACATTTACCACATCCTCAACATCCTCACGGAGGAGTGTCGCGAGACATCGTTCCCCGGAGGATCACGTCGCTTGCACGAGATCGTCCACAACCGTTTCGAGGCCGCTCAGCACGACGACGCGTTTCCCGCGCAGCCGCCACGGGCGCTCTGGGAGATCCGCAAGGCGATGCGCCGCGACGACATCCTGATCAGTGACGTCGGCCTGCACAAGCTCTGGATCGGGCGCATGTTCCCCGCCCACGAGCCGAACACTGTGTTGATCGCCAACGGCCTCGCCGGAATGGGATTTGCTCTGCCGGCGGCGATCGCCGCCAAGCTCGTCCATCCGGACCGCACGGTGATCACCGTCAACGGCGACGGCGGCTTCATGATGAACTGCCAGGAGCTCGAGACCGCCGTGCGGCTGAAGACACCGATCGTCAACGTGATCTGGGAGAACCAGCAGTACGGCTCGATCGTCTGGAAGCAGGACAACAAGTTCGGCCGTCACTTCGGTGTCGATTTCACCAACCCCGACTTCGTCAAGTTCGCGGAGTCGTTCGGTATGCCGGCCTGGCGCGCGACATCGTGCGACGACTTCGGCGAGAAGTTGCGTCACGCCACGACGCTCGACGTACCGTCACTGATCGTGCTGCCGATTGACTACTCGATCGACGTCCGGATCAGCGAAGAACTCGGCGAAGGCCTGGTCGCGACCTGATTGCGGCCGGCTAGCCGCCGGCGCGTTCGGCGTTGCGTAGACCGGTCAACGACCAGGTCAGCAGCACCGTCGCTAGCGCCGCGCCAAGACCGAAGGCCAACACAACTTCCTCGGGAATCCCGGCGATCAGGCTGCGCGATGCCTCGATGACTGCGGTGATCGGGTTGTAGTCGGAGACCGACTTGATCCAGCCGTGCAATAGGTGCTGTGGCACGTACACCGGCGTTAGGAAGATCACCATGAAGATCGGCGTCTGCATCAGCGGACCGGCCTGAATCGTGCGCAGCCGAAACGCGATTCCCGAAGCGAACAGCAGCGCCAGCAGGTTCATCATCAACGCCAGCCCGATCAGTCCGAGCACGTCGAGCGGTCCACCGGAGAAGTTCATCCCGACCGCCAGTGCGATCACGAACAGCATCGTTCCGACGACCATTGCCCGAACCAGCGACGACATCGCGTAGCCGACAAGGATCGCGCTGCGATGTGGCGTCGCCAGCATGATCCTTCGGCTGAACCCACTTTCGAAGTCTCGTGCGATGCCGAATCCGGTGAACACACCGCCGAATGCAGATGCCTGCAGGAGCACGAACCCGAACTGGAACGCGGTGTAGCCGTTGGGATAGTCGAACCCGGGTACGTCAGCGACGCCGGAGAGTCCGCCGGCGAACGCAGTGAAAAAGAACAGTGGGAACAGCAATGCCGGCACGATCAGCGCCGGGTTGCTGAAAAAGTTGTGCAGGCTGCGCCAAGCGAGCACGAAGGAACTCGTCCAGAAACCTGGCCTGCGGGCCGGCGTGCCCGTAGCTGTGTTCATCGGCTGAGCCTCATCGACCGAGCCTCCCGCCGAGAGCACGCGCCGCGAGCGTCAGGAATACGGTGATCATCGCTGCGCAGATCCCGAACGCGATCAGCAACTCCTCGGCCTCGATCCCGCTGATCAGCAGACTGCGCACGCCCTCGATCAAGTACGAGATCGGATTGCCGGTGGCGATGTAGCGAAACCAGTCCTGCTCGATCAGCGGCCGCGGCATCGCCATCGACGACAAGAACAGGAACATGAAGAACAGCGGAAACATTCCCTGCACGGCCTCGCTGCTGCCGACCTTCGCGGCGACGAACATGCCGACGCAGCCGAGGGCGAGCGTGATCGACGTGGAGAGCGCGATCAACAGAAACACTCCGCCGACGCCCGACGCGAAGTCCGCGCCGACGGCGAGGCCGACGGCGAGATAGAGCGCACCGAAGACAATTCCCTGGATGACGACTCCGGCCAGCTCACCGGTGATCAGCGCCGCGCGTGAGATCGGCGTCAGCGCGAGGCGGTCGAGGAATCCGCTCTCGATCTCGCTGGCCAACTGCGTACCGGCGTTGAGTAGCGCGAAGATTCCGTTCTGTATGAACGGAACGGCCAGGGCGAACGTCAGGTACGAGTCGGTCGGGAAACCGGGAATGTTGGTGGCGGCGTCGAGCCCGCCGGCGTTGACCGCGAGCAAGAACAACGGGAAGATCAGCGCAGGGCCCCACTGCGCCGGTTGGCGCAGCGTGCTGAGCACCGCTCGTCGGGCAACCTCGTAAGTCTGATCAAAGACTGACGGCCGCGCGAATCCGCTGTGGGTGACCGCCGCCGCTGACTCCATTAGCCGCGTGCGCCTTCGGTGGCCGGCTCGTGAGCGTGATCGTGCCCGTGGTCGTCGGTCGGTTGTTCGTGATCGTCGCTGGCGCCTTCGAGCTTGCGGCCGGTCTTGGCGAGAAACACATCGTCAAGCGACGGCGCGTGAACCTGCAGATTGGCGACTTCGATGCCGGCCTCGTCGAGCGCTCGCACTACCGCAGCCAACCCACCGGCTCCGTCTTGTAGTCGCGCGCTGACGGCTGCGGCGCTGGCCTGGAGCGACTCGTCGTAGCTGCACTGGCGTCGCAGCACTTCGACCACGCGTTCGCGATCGTCGTGCTCACGCGGAACGATCTCTACGGTCGGCTGCCCGATCTCGTTCTTCAGTGCCGTCGGCGTGCCTTCGGCGACGATCTTGCCCTCGTCGATGATGCCGACGCGGTTGGCAAGCTGGTCTGCCTCTTCGAGGTATTGAGTGGTCAGGAAGATCGTGGTGCCGTCTTCGCGAGCGAGTCGCGCAACCTCTTCCCACAGCGAGGTGCGGCTCTGCGGGTCGAGGCCGGTCGTCGGCTCGTCGAGAAAGAGAATTCGTGGCGTGTGGACCAGGCTCAGCGCTAGGTCGAGTCGACGGCGCATGCCACCGCTGTAGGTGCCGGCCTTGCGGTCGGCCGCCTCGCTGAGTCCGACACGCTCGATCAGCTCGTCGCCGAGCCGGCGACGGTCCGCCTTGCGGATGCCCTGCAGCGCGGTCTGCAGACGCATGTGTTCTCGCGCGGTGAGGTTTGGGTCGAGCGCAGCCTCTTGCAGGGCGGCTCCGATCGACGCGCGCACATTTGGTCCGTCGCTCGCGACGTCGTAGCCGCCGACCGTGGCGCGGCCGGCCGTGATCGGTAGCAGTGTGGTGAGCATTAGAACCGTCGTTGATTTACCGGCGCCGTTGGGGCCGAGGAAGCCGTAGATCTCGCCGGGCTCGACGCGCAGGTCGATCCCGTCGACGGCGCGCGGGCCGTCCTTGAACTGCTTGACGAGTCCCTCGACAACGATGCTGGAGTCGTGAGCTGGGCCGCCTGGTGCTGGGCCGCCTGGTGCTGGGCCGCCTGGTGCTGGGGATGAACTCATGGACGGGGATTATAGACAGATTGATTTAGCAATTCAAGTATTCAATCATATAAATATTGTAAACTACAAAGATCTGCATTCTCTGACTATAATTAGAGCCATATGGCCGCGCCGACCACGAAATCCCCAAAAGCCGTGGCCACGAAGGCCGTGGCGACGAATCCCGTCGCGCGCGATATCGCTGAAGCGCTTTGGACACTGCTTGCCTCGGGCAAGCCACGCTTCCCGCGGATCGCCGCTGAGTTCGACCTTACGCCGCCGCAGCTGCACCTGCTCCGCCTGCTGCGTGAGCGCGACTCGCTGCCGATGGGCCAGATAGCCGAGATGCTGTTCTGCGACGCGTCGAACGTAACGGTGTTGGTGGACCGCCTCGAAGAGCGCGGACTGATCGAGCGCACGCCCGACCCGAGCGACCGTCGGGTCAAGCGCATCGTCGCGACGAAGGCCGGGAGCAAGCTCCAACAACAGGTTCTCCAGCGGTTGTACCAGTCGCCCCCGGGGATACTTACTCTCTCCGATTCGGAGCAAAGCGATCTTCGTGATCTACTGCAGAAAGCAGTTGATTTGCAGGAAGATTTCTCTGACGACTGGGACTGAAGTCCGCATATCGCTCCTTACTCACCAGCTCAATGAGCTTGCAAGAGTCCCGGAAATCGAATAGGCTCGGAGACGAGTCGCGGCGAATGTCACTCGGGGTGGGACCCGAGTGCTCACGCGAACCACACGGGATATAACGGGGATTGGTGCTCAGCGATGTGCTCAGCGATGTACTCAGTGACGTACTCACTCAAGCGTGCGATAGCAATCGTCGCCTTCATATTTTTGCTCACCTTCACGGCGCTTTCGCTCACATCGAGCGCGTCGGCGAACGTCCTTCCGACGATCACCACGACGCTGGATGACAATCGCCTCGGCGTGCACAGCAGCTTGACCGTCGAGATGAAGTTCAACTACGGTGCGTCGCACATCGCGGCCTATCCGCCGACCTCACCCTGGAACGAGTCGATCAAGCACATCGTGGTCGACATCCCCACCGGCATGGTGGGCAACCCGAATGCGGTGCCATACGCGGACCGTTGCGATCCCGCCACGTTCGCCAACGGGGTTTGCCCGGATTCCGCAACCGTTGGTGAGCTGAACGTCGACGCGACGCTGTTGCCGACGGCGGAGCAGGTTGCCGCCGACCCGCCGGAACTGACAGACAGTTATCTCAACCTCTTTTTCACGTCGCTTACCGGAAACCGGTTGTCGCTCTTGCAGACTGGCCCAGATGTCCCGGCGATCTTCGGTCTTTACATCCCGCTGCCGGGGTTTCTACCCGACGTTCGTCAGACAATTCAGATCGCCCCCGACACGTTGACCGACCTGAAGCTGCGAGCGACGACGCTCCAGGGGATCAGTCAAACGCTCGTGACAGGTACTCCGCCGAGCCAGACGACTAACTACGTCCGCATCAAGAGAGTCGCTCTGACATTCTTCGGAACGCTTGCTAACGGAAATGCGTTCATGACGAATCCGACCCGCTGCGAGCTATGGGGATCGACGCTCTACGCCCAGGCATACGAGAACAACTCAAATGCCAGTGCGTTCCCGATCGGCAGCGCGGCCGGCGCATTCGTCACGCAGCAAGCTGCACCGATTACGCCGGATTGCACCAACGGAACGGCGGTTCCGTTCCCGATCAGCGGGACCACGACGGTCAGCTCTCCGAAGCGCGATGTCAGCCCCGACTTTGACTTCACGATCACCAACGCGGGCGTTCAGGGACCGGGTCAGGCATCGACCACGCCGAAGAAGGTTGTGACGACCGTGCCCGCCTCGATCAACGTCGACGTGCTCCAGCTCGGCCGCATCTGCACGAACGAACAGTTCGCCGCCGACGCTTGTCCGGCGAGCACCCGAATTGGGACGGTCGCCATCGAAACCCCGTTGATCAGGGCCGGTCTTAGTGGTGACGTTTATCTAGTGACGACGACAAACGGAATCCTGCCGGACCTCGGCATGCACATCCGCGGCGAGGTCCGCTTCACGCAGCGCGGTGTCAACAAGTACGTCGGTGTGCGTGGCAATCAGATTCAGACGACCTTCGACAACATCCCACAGGTCGGATTCTCGAAGCTCAACGTCCATCTGTTCGGTGGCCCGGACGGGCTCTTGCGCACACTCGGTTGCCCGAGCAGCAACAAGCAGCCGCAGGACGGTTCGTTCTCCTACGCGTTCACCGGCTACGGCGGTCAGACCGCCAGCAGCACGACCAAGCTCAACGCCGCCAACTGCTTCGGAGTTCAGAAGCTGCGCCGGTTCAGTTGTGTCTACCGCCTGCTTCGCTTCCAGCCGGTCTACACGTCACGGGCTCGACTCAAGCGCGTCTACCTTTACATCGACAAAAAGCGTGTCGCGACAGCCAAGCGCGTTCCGTTCCAGTTCCGCCACCCGATGCGCAAAATCCGCAAGGGTAAGCACAAGATTCAACTGAAGGCCGTCTACGACGACGGAACGGTTTCGAAGAAGAACTCGTCGTTCAAACGCTGTTGACGCCGGGCTATTCGCCCAGCCTTACTCACCCAGCGCCATCTTCTTGAGGTTCATCGCCTCGTTATAGGTTTTCGCGTTGACGCCTTTTTCGAATGCGACCTCGCGCAGGTTGCGGCCGGATGCGGCGGCTTCCTTGACGATCTCGCCGGCCTTGTCGTAGCCGATGTACGGGTTGAGTGCTGTCGCGGCGGCGAGCGTGTTCTCGGCCGAGGCCTTGAGGCCGGCCTTGTTCGGCTCGATGCCGTCGACGCACTTCTCCGACAGCAGACGCGCGGCTGCGGCGAGCAGACCGATCGACTCGAGCAGGTTCTTTGCGATCAGCGGGATCCGCACGTTGAGTTCGAACTGACCCTGCGTGCCAGCGACGGTGATCGCAGTGTCGTTGCCGATTACCTGGGCGCCAACCTGAAGCACGACCTCCGGAATCACCGGGTTGACCTTGCCCGGCATGATCGAAGAGCCCTTCTGGAGCTCCGGTAGAAAGATTTCGCCGATGCCTGCTCGCGGACCGCTGCCCATCATCGCCAGATCGTTTGCGATCTTGGTGAAGCCGACGGCGACGACCTTCAGTGCGCCGGAAAGTTCGACCAGCGCGTCGCGGTTTGCCTGTGCTTCGAAGGCATCGGCAGGCGCGGTGGCCTTGATGCCGGTCTTCTTGGCGATGTGCTTGCGCGCGGTGACGGCAAACTTCTTGTGGGTGTTGAGTCCGGTGCCCGTGGCAGTGCCACCGAGCGGGATCTGCGCGACGCGGCCGAGCGTGTCGCTGACACGGTCTTGACCGAGGCGGATTTGGGCCGCGTAGCCACCGAACTCTTGACCGAGGGTGACCGGTACAGCGTCCATCAGGTGCGTGCGTCCGCTCTTGACTAGGTTCTTGAAGGCGCGCGACTTCTTCGTCAGCGACTGCTCGAGCTGCTTGAGGGCGGGTAGTAGGTCAGTCTTGACCTCACTCAGTGCGGCGAGGTGCACAGCGCTCGGGAAGACATCGTTTGACGACTGGCCGAGGTTGACGTGGTCGTTGGCGTGAACGCCCTTGCCGGCGAGGTTGGCGATCACCTCGTTGGCGTTCATGTTGCTTGAGGTGCCCGAGCCGGTCTGGAACGTGTCGATCGGGAACTGGTCGTCGTGCGTACCGGCGGCGACTTCGTCGGCGGCCTTGGCGATCTTATTGGCCATCACCGGCTTGAGCTCGCCGAGCTCGCCGTTGGCGCGCGCGGCGGCGGCCTTGACCTCGCCGAGCCAGTGGATCACGGCCGGCGGCATCGGACGCCCGGACACGGGGAAGTTGGCGACGGCCTTGTCGGTCTCGCCGCCCCAAAGCTTGTTGCTGGGTGACACGTGGGTCTCCTTTGATCGTTCATTCGCACGGTCGGCGCGGCCCGTTGGCTACGCCGAAAAGTCCGGGCGGGACACTAGTTGACGGCCGGGTTGGGCGTGAAGCTGTGAATCGGTCACAGCCTGGCGGACTTGTGCGACTAACAGGCGAGGGCATCCACCCGCACGCCACAGATGACGATCACCGCAGCTGAAATAGCCCAGATGTACGAGCAGCACTCCGCCGCGCTGTTGCGCTTCGCGATGCGTCGCACGCTCGACGCGCAGGTCGCAAGCGCTGCTCGAACCGCTTCGGGAGTCTTCACTGCCGCCCGAACTACGCGCGGGGATGATCCGCGCGGTCGGATTGATCCCGGGCGTCGAGTCGCTCGGCCGGCGCAATGACCCCTTGGCTCGATCTGGCCTCGGGTTTGCACGCGAACACAACGGCGTCCGCGACGAGATCATCTTCAGCCCTGAAACATCCGCAGTTCTGTATGAGAAATCCACCCTTGTAAAACTCGGCGCGTTCGAGGGCTGGCCGGTAGGCACCGAAGTCAGTCGCTGGCTGCTGCTTGAGCAACGCGTCGTCGATACGCCGCCGAAGCAGTTCGTCGAAAAACTCGAGCGCGACCCGTGAGCCACTCGCCGCGCCGGACGCCTCCCAATACTCAAACGTGTGGCCCGGTGCGAGCCATTGAAGCGCGCATAGGACATTCCACATCATTTCGGATGTACATCCGATCGGATGTGAAATGTCATAGGCCCGTGCGATGGCCTAGGCGATCGCGCTCAAGCTGGTCACAGAATCGACCGGCAGTGCGGATAGTTCATAACCGCGCCGTCTAGACGGCTATTCGATGCTCACAGGAAACGATCTCACGATGCTCTACGACCGCCACGCCACGCAGATGGTCGCTGGCTTGACCCGACGCACTTTCGATCCGCAGATCGCACTCGACATCGTCGGCGAAACCTTTGCTGTCGCCTTTGAGAAGCGCGCGCGCTTTAAAGGTGATCCCGAGACCGGGGGCCGCGCCTGGCTAAACGGCATTGCCGCGAATCTGCTCAACGATTTCTACCGCGCCGGGCAGATCGAGCAGCGCGCTATGCAGAAGCTCGGCGTGCCGACGCGCGAGTTGGAGTCTGCCGAGATTGAGCGGATCGAAGAGCTGGCGGGCACGGCCGCGGCGCGTGGCACCGTTAGAGCCGCCCTCGGCGAGTTGTCCGACGAGCAACGGGCGGCGATCGAGCTACGCGTGGTCGAGGAACTTCCGTATCCAGAGGTTGCTGCGGTGTTGGCAGTGACCGAACAGGTCGCGCGCGCCAGGGTTAGTCGAGGACTGCGGCGACTACGTGAGTTCCTCGATGCAGCTGAATCGGGTGACGAGGTGCTGGAGCATGTGTGAAGACCACAACCGCAACCCAATGGGATCGATCGATGGGCTTGGCCACGATCTCGCAGAAGCGTTCGACCGGGCGGAGCGAGGCTTGGCGGGGTTCGGCGACCCGCCGCGTCGGATCCGCCCGCGTCGGGCGGTGCTGGCTGTCGCGGCACTACTGGTGTTGATCTCGATCCCGACGTACGTACTGACGCGTGACGCGACGCAGCTACGCGCGCTAT
>JBASTN010000123.1:0-43765 GCA_049274915.1 Solirubrobacterales bacterium | reverse complement strand
AGGATTCAGCGGTTAATCTGCGCCCGATGCGGAAGTTGATCTTGGTCATCGTGCTCGGAGCGCTCGCGTTTCTGAATCTCGCGGTTTTCTCGCTGCCGAATGAGCCGGATTCGCCTGGGTCGTTCGCCGACGTGGGGGACGGCCGCAGCCTGCATTTTGTGCGCGGTGGCAGCGGTATCGAGAATCCGATCGTTTTTGTTCACGGCCTACCGGGAACGTGGGCAGACTTCAAGCCGATCGCCCGCTTGCTCGACGGTCGGAACTGGATCGCATTCGACCGCCCGGGCTTCGGCGCATCTGCAGGTGGCACCCAGTCGCTGTTCGACCAGGCCGAGAGCATCCGCAGAGCGCTGGACTCGATGGGCATCGATGAACGCAACCCGGTGACGATGGTCGGACATTCATACGGCGGATCGCTTTCGCTGGCGCTGGCCGAGAGCCATCCGAAGCTGGTCAAGAATATGGTTCTGCTCGCCCCCGGTGCCGGTGGCAAGCGAAGCGACTGGATGGACAAGGCCAACGCGAGAATGATCCAGGTGACACACCTTCCCGTCGTCGAACAGATCAACGATCTGCTGCTGTCAAACATCATCCTGCGGACCGCTACCGAGCTTCAGGAGCCGGTCGCGTTTTCACCCCACGCCGTTAACGCGGTGCACAAACGCCAGACGCTCGAGTACACGCTCAAGGACAGCGATCTGTTGGCTATGAAGGACAACGTGGTCGGCGGCGGGGGTGATTTCGACCGGATGGACTCCGGGATCAAACGCGTGCGCCAGCAAGTCGTCGTATTGCACGGGCGCTCCGACAAGCTGATCGACTTCAAGTACGCGCAGCGGCTAGTCGCCGACCTACCCAACGGCACACTTGTCGAGCTGCGCGGTGGTCACATGATCCCGTACACGCACGCCCGCGAAGCGGCTACTCGCATCCGCGCCGCGGCGCGTCGTTAACGTGGCGGCATGACGATCGCTCTGGCGATACTCGCCGTAGTCGTGGTTGGTGTGATCGTCGCGAATCTCTGGCTCGGACGCCTGCCACGTAAGCCTCCGATGCCGGGTTCGACCGTGAGCGTCCAGGGTCGCGATCTGCACTACGTCGAGCGGCCGGGTGATGGCCCGGTGGCGGTTTTTATCCACGGCATGCCTGGGCTTGCCGAGGACTGGGCGCGTGTGTTCGCTGTACTCGCACCGGGTATTCGTGCACTCGCCTTCGACCGGCCCGGCTACGGGTACTCAAGCGGTTCGCCGCTGAGCTTCGACGATCAGGTCGACCTGGTCCACGAAGCCCTCGCCGAACTCGGTGTTGAGAACGCTCTCTTTGTAGGTCATTCTTACGGCGCGGTGTTCTCTCTGCGGATGGCGCTGCGACATCCCGCCGCGATCGACGCTCTCGTGCTGACCGCTCCGGCGGCCGGCGGAACCCGCCTGCTGCCGGAGCGTCTCAAACTTGCACGCATCGTCCGCCGACTGCAACGTCCTGTGATCCGTCAACTGGCTGACCTTTTCTTTCTGCGCTATGTCAGATCGGTTGCCGCGCGCGCCGGCGCGATTGGCGCATATGGGACATCGCCGGAGCTGGCCGACGCCCGTCACCGCGCCGAATCTGTGCTCTCGCGACACAACAGCATCGCCGCACTAATGAACGATCGTCTCGAGTTCAACGACGTCAACAGGGCGCTGACGCCGCAGCTCGGCGAGATCGCGGTCAGTGTGACGATCATTCATGGCGCGCGCGACGCGAGCGTGCCGCTGCGCAACGGCCGACGCGTGCAAGCGGCGCTGCCGAACGCCAGGCTGATCGAGGTCGCGGACGCGACGCACATCCTGCCCGAGACACATCCCGCTAAGGTGGCCGACACGGTCTCTGAGGCGCTTGCGCGCCTGCAGTGATCGCGCAAAGCGATGATTGAACAAATTGACACCCGCTTTCGTGGCATCAGCCAAGCGGTCTGTTGCCACCGTGTCGGCGAGGTGCTGATCGACCCCGGTCCGCCGCAGTCGATCCACAACGTCATCGAGGAACTTGGCGATTTCGTTCCCACAGCTGCCCTGCTGACGCACATCCACATCGACCACGCCGGCGGTATCGGCGCGCTGGTCGAGCACTATCCAGAGCTGCAGGTGTTCATCCACGAAAGTGCCGTGCCGCACCTGATCGACCCGTCGCGGCTGATCGCGAGTTCAGATCGCGTCTTCGGCGACTGTCAGGACTTCTTCGGCGAGGTCAAGCCTGTGCCGGCCGCGAGCATCCGGCCGCTCAACGATGGTGACGAGGTCGCGGGTCTGCGAGCGGTCCACACACCGGGCCACTCCGGTCACCATCTTTGTTTCTGGCACGAGGAGAGCAAGGCACTGTTTAGTGGCGACCTCGCCGGCGAGACCGTCGCGCCGCACGATCTGACGATCATCTCGACAGCTCCACCCGAAGTCGACGTCGAGCTCTGGCTGCGATCGATCAACCGCGTTGCCGAGCTGTACCCGTCGACGTTGCAGATGACGCACTTCGGTCGTGTGACCGACGTCGCGGAGCAGCTCGAGCGTGCCAAGCGTGAACTCAAACGTGGGTCGGAGCACGCCCGCGACGACAGCGAAGAAGAATTCGTCACTTACCTCGAGCGCAAACTCGAAAGCGTGCCCCCGGATATTGCCGAAGCCATCTACACCGCGACTCCGCCGCTAGACCAGCTCTACAAGGGCTACCAGCGCTACTGGTCGAAGCGCGGCCAGGCTTAATCCGCAGTCGCGCTGCTAACGCCGTAAAATCGTCTCATGCCTTTTCGCGGTTCCGAAACAATTGAGCGCCCGACGACGCGAGAGCCCGGGGCCGGCCTTGCCGACCTCTGGCACGTGATCGTGCTCAACGACAGTCACAACACGTTCGATGGCGTCGCGATGATGCTCTCGCGCACGCTGCCCGGCGTCTCGATCGACGACGGCTACGAACTCGCCAACGTGATCCACAACTCCGGTCGCGCGACCGTGTGGTCCGGACAGCTCGAGATCGCCGAGCTCTACTGGGAGCAGCTGTGTGACTTCGGCCTGACGATGGCCCCGCTCGCTCAGAGCTAAGCGGCTGCTGTGGTCTGGGCGGCGTCGAACGCCGTCGAGACTTCGAGCACGGTGCTGGCAACAAGCTCAGGGTCGTCGGACATCGGCACGTGACCGAGTCCGTTAAGGGTCACCCAGTCGGCCTCAGGAAGCACCTTGCGCCAACCGGGCGAGTAACCCTTGTAGGGCAGGATGCGGTCCTTCGTGCCCCAAGCTATGCGGATCGGGCCTTCCGCGTCGTCCATCGTCGACGGGTAATTGACGATCGGCGCGAACTGCAAGTACTTGTCTCGCGCCGGGCAGTTCTTCGCGGCCTTGACCCACTGCTTGGCGAGGGCACCGGGTAGTCGCGCCGGGTAGCCGACGGAGTCCCAGTGGGTGATGTAGCGGCCGCGCGGACGGCAGGCCAGTTGCAGCGCCAGCGGGTAGAACAATGCGAGGCTCATCTGCATGCGCAGGAAGATCGCGACTGCGCGTTTCGATTCGGCTGAATTCAGCTCCCATCCGCCGGCGGGGGCAAAGGCCACGGTCGAAAGAGCGCGGTGACGTTTTGCCAACAGCAGCGCTCCCCAACCGCCGAGCGAGTTGCCGACGATGTGCGCGCGATCCCAGCCGAGTTCGTCCATCTGCAGTTCGACCCGGTCCATTACAGTGTCGATGATGTGGTCACCCGGGTCGGGCAGGTCCGGTCCGCCGTAGTGGCCGGGCATGTTGATCGCGACCACGTCGTGGTGGCGGCGCAGGTACGGCAGCAACGGGTCCCACATCACCGGAGTGCCCGTGAAACCATGCAACAGCAGCATCTTGCTCTTGCCACCGCGAGAGTCGATGGTGTCTTCGCTCATAAGTTGTCTAATCGGCTGCGGAGGCAGCGGGCGTTAAACGGTCGATGCAGTCGCCGCGGCCGGGGCGTCTGCCGGCTCTTCGACAAATCCGAGCGAGTGCACCTCTTGCCAGGTGTACAGCTGCGGCACCGTGAAGTATCCGCTGATCTCTGCGCGACCGCGGATCAGGGCGTCGGAGTTCCAGTAGCGCTCCCAGTCGGCCTTGCTCTCGAAGAAGGCGTACTGCTTGACGATCAGCTCGTCATCGGCCTGGCGCACGAGCATGTAACCCTTCGCGCCGTAGTTGATCGCCAGTTCGGCGTAGGGCTGCCATGTCTCGATGAACTTGTCACTGCGAAACGGCGTGATGTGCCAGATCAGTTCAACTGCCTTCATCGGTCAGCCTCCCACTTCCGCGCGAATCGCTCCGGGGCCTTCGGCAGTCCTGCCCAGGCCTTCCCCGGCCGCCCCAACGAGAATCGCAATTTTTCCGAGGTGTTTGTTGTCGCGCAAAAGCTGATGAGCCTCGGGAATCTGATCGAAGCCCATGGTCTGCCAAAGCACCGGGCTGATCAGTCCCTGGTCGATCAGAGCGTTGGCCTTAGTCGCCTCCCAGGCGTTGGCGAAGTGGCTTCCGATGATCTCCTTCTGGCGCATCCAGAGGTAACGCACGTCGAAGTCGAGCTGGTAGCCGCTGGTCGCACCGCAGATCACGACCTTGCCGAAGGGTTTCACTGCAAGCACGCTAGTCGGGAAGGTTGCCTTACCGACGTGCTCAAAGACGATGTCGGGTGCCCCGCCGAGAATCTCGGCGACATCGTTCGAGAAACGGCGACTCTCCTTGAATCGCGCCTTCTCTTCTTCTGGTGACTCGCCGCCCTTGCGCTGCAGCTGATAGTCGCCGCGATCGATGTAGTCAACGGCGCCAAGCTGTTTGACGAGTTCACCCTTTTCGGCGGAGCTGACAACTCCAACGGACTGCGCGCCGGCCATCTTGACCAACTGGGTCGCGAATACGCCGAGCCCGCCGGCGGCACCCCAGATCAGCACGCGGTCGCCACCCTGAAGATTGCAGCGGTCCATCAGCATGCGGTAGGCGGTGAAGTAGGTCAATCCGTAGCTGGCAGCTTCTTCCCAGCTGAGACTCTTCGGTTTGGGCAGCAGCTGTTGCGCCTGCACCTTGCAGTACTGGGCGAAACTGCCCCAACTGGTTTCGTATGCCCAGATTTGTTGCGACGGGGCCGCCAGCGGGTCGAAGCCGTGGACCTCGACGTCCTCATATGAAGCCTGGTTGCAGTGCACGACCACCTCGTCGCCGGGCTTCCAGCGGGTGACGCCTTCACCGACCTTCCAGACGATGCCCGATGCGTCTGATCCACCGATGTGGTGGTCTTCCGGGTGGTAGCGAAACACCGAGATCGGCTCGCCGAGGGCGGCCCAGACGTTGTTGAAGTTGACGCCGGCGGCCATCACCTTGACGATGACCTCGAACGGGCCAGGCTCCGGGCACTCGATCTCTTCGAGCTTGATGGCGTCCTCGGGCTCGCCGAGGCGGTCCTCGCGAATTACCCATGCGAGCATTGTCTTGGGCAGCTCTCCGAGCGCCGTCGAGTCGTCGGTGATCTGAGAAAGGTCTGCTTCGTTAAGTTCGATGACGGGCAAGGTCGTTCTCCAGTGAGGTCTCTAATCGGTCCCGGCGCAGCTGGCTGCTGCGGCCGATGGACGGCTTTGCGAAACGGCGCAATCGTATCGCCCCACCGTTTGCTCCACCGCCACGGATAACCTCTGCGACGGTGGAGGGGATGACCAAACCGGCGAGAGGTCCGATCGCGCGCACGTTCGTCGCGGCGGTCCTGCTCGCGCTGGCGCTCGTCGCCTCCGGCTGCACAGACGACAGTTACAACAACGATCCCAAGCCGCCAGCGGTTTTGACAGTCAGCGTGACCATCAACGAAGATGAGACCGTCGTCAACCCGACCCGGTTCGGCGCTGGTCCGATTCGCCTGATTATCACCAACCAGACCGGCACGAAGCAGCAGGTCACACTCTCGACCGATCAACTCGAACGCACGGTGTCAGTTGACGTCAGTCAGACGGCGACGTTCAAGGAGACAGTCGAGTCGGGACTACTGACGATCGACGCAGATAACGCCGTCGGCGAAGCGTTCGAGGTGATGGTCGGTCCGGAGCGCGAAAGCGCTCAGCAAGATCTCGATCAGCCCTAGGGCGTCCGCTCTCGTGACCTAAGTCGTGACGGCGACCGAAACCAGCCCTAAGGATCAAGGGCTGGCGGTTGGCCATCAGGCGTTGGCGTCGGATGCTCTACTAACTACTAGCGACTAACGACTAACGACTAACTACGCGTGCTGTTTTGCGACTCGCTGCCGTGAGATTCAGTGTCGATCTCGGTACGGCGTGACTCGATCTGCCCGAGCTTGCGCTGCAGACGGTCCCACGAACGGCCTTCGGCTTCGTCGTAGGCCTCACCGGTGAGTCCATCGAGGCTCTTGGAGTAGATGCGCCATGCCTTCGCCTCAGACTCTTCGAGTCGGGCGAGTTCCGTGCCGACGGGCTGTTGGCTAATTGTTGCCATGCGGATCTCCAATCTCGAGTTTCGGTCATCGGTTGATGACCCGAACCGGTCTTTGAAGATTACTCGCAGCCATGACGGACGCGGCTAGCCCCCAGCAATCGGTTCCCCGTATAGAACATTTCGGCTTTTCAGATGATTCGGTTGAGCGATCTGTCCGAAAGATTTGCGCGAAGCGACCGACCGGTATCGATTACATGCCGGGTTCAAGCACGCGTGCGACCGTGCCGCCGGCGTCTACGACATCGTCGACGGCGGCTTCACGACGCAACACGGCCAGTGCGAGCGGGCCGCGCGAAGGCGAGATCACCGAGCTTCCGACGACACCTAACTGCTTGCCGTCGACCGAGACGATCGTTGCCCCGGTCTGCAGTTGCGCATCCGAACCGAGCGCGCGCAGGTAACGATTCGGCTTGCCCTTGTAGTGCATGCGGGCCACCGTCTCCTGGCCGACGTAACAACCCTTGGTGAAGCTGACGGCCCGCTCGTTGAGTCCGGCTTCCTGTGGAATCGTCTGCTCGTCGAAGTCGAGGCCGAAAACGGGAATGCCGTGCTCGACCCGGACGATCTCGACCGCCTCGGCGGGCGCCGACGGCACTCCGGAAGCTTCCAGCCTCTCGACGAATGCCTCGATCGCGGCGGTCTCGCCCAGCAGATCGATTCCGAGCAGCGAGCGAATCGCCCGAACGCTGGCCCCGGAGCGCGAGACCATCGCGCTGGTGTTCTCGACGTTGCGCGGTGGAACACCCTGGTCGATCAGATCGCTGAGCACCGCGTCGGCGCGCGGCCCGACGATCGAGACAAGCGCGACTAAGCCGGCGTTGTCGGCGACCTCGAAGTCAAATCCGATCTTGAACGTGTTGATCATCTGCGCGACGGTTGGGAGTGAACTCGCGGCCGTGATCACCAGTAATCGCTCGTCGCTACTGCGCAGGATGCGCATATCGGCTCGCACTTTGCCCTTGGGCGAAAGCAGCATCGCGTAGGTGCCGTCACCGGTCTCGAGCTTCTCGACGTCGTTGGTGACTTGGCCTTGAAGAAACTGGGCGGCACCGGGGCCCGTCAGTGCGAGCACGCCTGGGGCCTCGGCGTGGTGGTACGCCGCGCGTCGCGAGAGCGCTTCGTACTGGGAGATCTGATCGCCGCCGGTAACTACGTCCATCGCTCGATCGTACCGCTGAGCTAGCAAGTTTCGTCATGGCTATTAATTAGATTTAGACATGGCTAAACTTTCATGCCTAGGCAGCCGATACGAGTGTTACTCGACGGTTCCCAAACCTATGACTTCGCAAACCACGCAGATAAAGACCCCAGACGCTCCGAGCGCTGCCGCGTCCGAACGGCGTCAGCCGACTCGCACGGCGGCGGGCGCAGATTCGTCTCGTGTCGACGCGCTGCCCTCCTCGGCGGCGATTCAGGACTACGCGAAGGCGATCTATTCGATCTCCGATCGCACCGGCGAGCCGGTCGCGACCTCGGCGCTGGCCGAGCGCCTTGATGTCTCACCCGCGTCGGCGACCGCGATGGTCAAGCGGATGGCCGAGATGAGTCTGCTCACGCACGAGCCATACCGCGGCGTCGAGCTGACCGACGAAGGCCAGCGGATCGCTCTCGAAATGGTGCGGCATCACCGCTTGATCGAGCTCTTCCTGCACGAGACCTTCAACATGCCGTGGGACGAGGTGCACGATGAAGCCGAAGTCCTCGAACACGCGATTTCCGAGCGGCTCGAAGAACTGATCGCCGAGAAGCTCGGTAACCCGCGCTTCGATCCGCACGGCGATCCGATTCCAACACGCGACGGCGAGATCGCCGATATCGATCACGTCGCTCTCAGCTCGCTAGAGGTCGGCGAGCAGGGTGAGTTTGTTCGCGTTTCCGATTCTGACCCCGAGATGTTGCGCTACCTGGCCGGCCTGGGTGTCGCCCCGGGGCACACTTTCGCCGTCGCCGATCGCCAACCGTTTGACGGCCCGTTGTTCATCGACTTCGCCGGTGTCGCCGAGCGTCAGGTGATCGGGCACGGCCTCGCAACCGCCATGCGTGTGGTCCGAGAGGTGGCGGCATGAGCGACAAACGCACCCCAGACGACGCCGACGGCCCAAACAAGCTCAAGGCGCACGTCGTCAAAGTCGCCCAAACCGAGGTCGCCGAAACCGAGGTCGCCGAAACCGAGGTCGCCGAAACCGAGGTCACGGCGGGCCGCGGCAAGGGCTTCACACGTCGCCAGGCGCTCGCGGGTGCCGGTGCCGCGATGGCCGCGTTCCCAGCGGCGAAACTGCTCGGCGCAGACTTCGCTTCCGCTGATTCCTCATCTCATCAAACGCACGGCGGTCCGCAGGCGGCCTCGCAGACGCACGGCGATCCGTTAACCAATGCTGCACACCAGATCCACGGCAAAGGCGCGCCGGTATCGCAGGGCCCAAACGAGCTAGACGGCTTGCTCTACCCGCCGAAGGCTCTGCCACACAAGCCGGGCCGTAAGCGCGAGTACTTCCTCGAGGCCAAGAACAAGACGATCGAAATCATCAAGGGCGTCCAGTTCGACGCCTGGACGTTCAACGGCACGGTGCCCGGCCCGATCATCCGCGTAACCGAAGACGACCTCCTGTCGGTTCGCTTCCTCAACGGAACCGAGCATCCGCACACGGTGCACTTTCACGGCATCCACCCGGCGAACATGGACGGCGTGCTCGAGCTGGTCGATCCGGGCAAGGAGTTCGTTTACGAGTTTCGCGCGCGTCCGGCTGGCGTGCATCCGTACCACTGCCACGTGCCGCCGCTTCGAGAGCACATCCAGCGCGGCCTCTACGGCGTTCTGATCATCGATCCAAAGGAGCCGCGCCCGCCCGCGCAGGAGCTGGTGATGGTGATGAATGGCTACGACACAGACAAGGACGGCGAGAACAACTTCTACACCGTCAACGGCATCGCGTTCTACTACGCGAAGTACCCGATCAAGGTCAAGCGATCGCAGACCGTGCGCATCTACCTGATCAACATGACCGAGTTCGATCCGCTCAATTCGTTCCACCTGCACGCCGACTTTCTGCGCTACCAAGAGAACGGCCACCCCGACAACGCCTGGCGGCACACCGACAACGTCGCCCAGATCCAGGGTGAGCGCGGCGTCATCGAGATCGACTTCGCCGAACCTGGCCTGCACATGTTCCACGCCCATCAGACCGAGTTCATCGAGCTTGGCTGGACCGGCTTCTTCGACGTTTTGGACGAGTAGCGATGGAGTCTTCCGCCCACGCAGAACCGATCCCCCCGCGGCGCGAGCGATCGCGCAACGCCCGACGGCTGTGGGCGGTCCTGCCGCTGGTCTTGCTGGCGATCGCGTTGACGGTGTTCACCGCCTTCGACACGAAGGTCTTCGGGTTGATCGGCGACAGCCCGCCGGCCGCCGACGAGTTCAACTTCCAGAACGTCCAGTTCAAAGACGAGGGCATCGTCGTTCACGTCACCAACCCACAGCCGCAGGCTCTGACGATCGCTTCGGTCGCCGTCGACGGCGCGATCACACTGTTCTCGGTCGACGGCTCACCTGAGCTCGGCAGACTTGATCGCCGCGCGGTGACGATCCCGTTTCCCTGGAACGAAGGCGAGCCGTATTCGATCGCCGTCACCAGTTCGACCGGCATCGAGTCGGTCACAGAGGTCGCAGCTGCAGTGCCCTATCGCGGCGCCGAACCGGGCGGGATCTTCGGCTTCGCGCTGATCGGTCTGTTGGTCGGTTTCCTGCCCGTAGCGCTCGGATTGATGTGGTTACCGAGCCTGCAGACGCTCAGCGAGCAGGTCCTCTCCGGATTCATGGCGCTGACCGCGGGGCTGCTGAGCTTCCTCGTGATCGACGCGCTGTTTGAGGCCTTCGAGCAACAGGCGTTGCTGCCCGGAGCGCTTGGTGGCACGGGGTTGATCCTGCTCGGTGTGACCCTCGCATTTGTCGGCGTGGCCGGCATCAGCGAGTGGCTCAAGCGGCGCGGACGCACGGCCGCCGGTGCGCGCGGCGGCGTCGATATCGGAGTCGCGGGTGGATCGACGCTCGCGTTGGCGATCGCGATTGGAATTGGATTGCACAACCTCGGCGAGGGGCTCGCAATCGGCACGTCGTTCGCGGTCGGCGAACTCGCCCTCGGGTCGCTGTTGATCATCGGCTTCACCGTTCACAACATCACTGAGGGGCTCGGCATCGCGGTGCCGTTGGCAGACGATCGCTCCGAGAATCCGCGCTTCATGAAACTCGCGATGCTCGCGGCGATCGCGGGACTGCCTGCGGTGCTCGGCGCGTGGATCGGCGGATTCTTCAGCTCAAGCCTGCTCGGGACGTTGTTCTTCGCGATTGCGGCCGGCGCCGCGGCACAGGTCGTCTGGGAGGTTTCGTCCTATATCCGTGCCCGCGCCGAGGGCGGCTGGCGATCGCCCACAGTCGCGATCGGTTTCGTCGCCGGCGTCGCGATTATGTATGCGACGAGCTTGATCGCCGGATGACAGGTCGCCGCGTCGCGGCGATTCTCAGTCCGACTGCTCGCGACTTTTCCGCGACAATGAATTAGCCAGTGCATCTTCACGCTCACGACCACGGACACTCACACCGCCTGATCGGCGGATCGCATGTCGCTGGGCGGCACACGAACCTGCGCAGGATGGCGATTGCGTTCGCGATCAACCTCGCGATGCTGGCTGCCGGAATCGTCGGCGCGATCATCACCGGGTCGTTGGCGCTACTCGCCGACGCCGGTCATGTTCTTTCTGACGTCCTCTCGATCGCGCTCGGCGCGGCGGCCGCGCGGGTCGCTTTGCGTCCGGCCCGCGGCCGCGGGACATTCGGTTTTGGACGCGTAGAGATCCTCGCCGCGTTGGTCAATGGCCTCGCATTGGTCGCGGTTTCGTTTTATATCGCGATCGAGGCGATCGGCCGTCTCTCGGACGCGCCCGAGATCGACGGCGCCGGGATTCTCGCCTTCGGTGTGTTTGGGCTGCTCGGTAACGCCGTCGCCACGGTCGTGCTTGCGGGCGGCGACCGTGCCGACATCAACCTCGAAGGTGTTCTACGCCATTCACTAGCCGACGCGCTCGGTTCGCTCGGCGTGATCATCGCCGGCGTGGGTGTCCTTGCGACCGGCTGGAATGTGCTCGATCCGATCATCGGTTTGGTGATCGCAGTACTGATCCTGTTGTCGTCGTGGCGTCTGATCAGTGAACCGATCGATGTGTTGCTTGAGCGTGCTCCGGCGGGGCTCGACGTCGAGGCGGTCGGCCTGGCGATCGCCGCGGTCGACGGCGTCCGCGAGGTGCACGACCTACACGTCTGGTCGATTACCAGCGGGTTCCCGGCGCTGGCCGCACACGTCACGGTCAAGGCGACGCACGACACCGATGCCGTGCGCACGGCGATCGAACTGGTGCTCGAAGATCAGTACGCGCTTTCACACACGACCCTCCAGATGGGCTGCGAAGAACTGCTGCAGATCGACCCGCCCGTCCCCGAGTAGGATCAGCGCGATGCCTCTCGCGACAGAGTTTCAAGACGTCATCGACGCGCTGCCCGACGACTGGACCAACCTCGAGCTCGACCTGCGGCTCGCGGACGAATCCAACTACGTCGAGGCTGCGACGCTGCTTACGCAGTGCAACGCGCAGCCGTACTCCAAGCACGACTGGCACTGGCGGATCATCGTCGCGCACCGCTTCGGCCACGCCGCCGCGCCGCAGGCGGTCCACGCGACGCTCGCCCTGCTCGACAGCAACGAGATCACCGGCGAGCTCGCCGTGCGCGAGGTGCGTACCGGCCGTGCCGAGACCGTGCAGATGTGGGGCCGGCCCGAAGCTGTCCGGCGCGAGTTTCGCGCTCGTCGCGCGCTCTGACGCCGATGCAGCCGCGCGTCGTCTTGCTGACCGACGACCTGATGTTCGGTTCGAAGGTCGAGGCGATGATTCGCGCCGCCGGCGGCGAGCCGGTACTAATCGCCGCTCCGAATCAGCTCGACGCCGTGGGCGACGCGAAGCTCCTGATCGTCGACTTGGTGACCGATTCATTCGAGGGTGTGAATGTCTCGCTCCCCGGCACACCGCGTCTCGCGTACTACGCGCATACCGATGACGACGTCCGTCGCGCCGCTTTGACAGCAGGTTTCGACCGGGTCGTGCCGCGTTCGCGAATGATGCGTGAAGGCGTCGAGTTGGTCACACAACTGCTAGCCGACTAAAGGTCGCGCTCGCGGTGTGCGTGAAGCCCCGCGACCAACATGCAGGGGTGGCCGATACTGAGCAGAATGCCGATTCGGTAAGTCTTTGCACCCTCACAAGGAGTTTCCCGTGCACAAACGCAGCATCACCGGAGCGCTGGTGGCCGAGTTCATCGGGACCTTCGCGCTTGTCTTTTCAATCGTCGTCGCGGTCGCTCTGTACTCGCTCCAGGCCGACGTCGCACGCGGCTTGACCTTTCCGTTCATCGCGATGGCCCACGGCCTTGCGCTGTTCTTCATGATCCAGACGGTTGGCGCGATCTCCGGAGGTCACTTCAATCCGGCGATCACGGTCGCGCTGCTGGCGATTCGCAAGATCGCTCCGAGCACGGCCGTGCTCTACATCGTCGTGCAGCTGGCCGGTGCACTCGTCGCTGCGCTCGTCGCGAAGGCGCTGATCGGCGATCCGATGGAGACGGTCAGGGGCGCCACGACGCAGATCAATACCGGCGAGATCGAGCCGGCTGGAGCGATGTTCTTCGAGGCGATCGTGACCTTCTTCTTAGTGTGGGTCGTCGTCGGCACGGCGGTCAATCCCGACGGTCCCAAGGAATGGGCACCGCTGGCGATCTCGGGGACACTCGCGCTCGGCATTCTGCTGGTCGGTCCGTTGACTGGCGGAAGTCTCAACCCGGCGCGTAGTTTCGGCCCGGCGTTGATATTCAACGAGTTCGGCGAGATCGGGGACTACCTGATGGCGTATGTGGCGGGACCAGTGCTCGGTGGCGTGATTGCCGCAGTGCTCTACAAGCTGCTCTACCTCGAAGGCGATGGCGACGAACGCTCACTGCGACCGCCGGCTCCGCCGGCGCCATCAGAGCAGTCGCCGCTGTAGGCGCCTCTTAGAGATTGATCGTTCGACTGCGGCCGGCCCGGATTCTCTGGGCCGGCCGTACTTTTTGCGCCCGCGAGCGCGACGCGATCGGGCTCAAACCGGCACAATGGAACTACCGCATGCCGCCGCGCGCGGCGCAAGTCAATGAGAGGATCGGCAATGGGCGAATTCAGACGTGTCCTCGTAGTGGCCAACGAGACGGTCGCCGGACGCGAGTTGCACGACAAGATCAAGTCGCTGACAGCCGACGGTGCCAAGGTCAAGGTCGTCGCGCCTGCGCTGGCACCGAGACTGCGGTTCATGATGTCTGACGTAGACGGCGCGAGGGCGAAGGCACAGGAGCGGCTCGACAGTTCACTCGCCGCGCTTGAAGCGAGCCAGATCGCGGCGACGGGCGAGATCGGCGACGCCGACCCGGTCCGCGCGTTTAAGGATCAGGTGGCGATTTTCGACCCGGATGCCGTCGTTGTTTCGACGCATCCGAAGGGCCGCTCGAACTGGCTGGAGGAGAAGGTCGTAGACCACATCAGCGCGTGCACAGAGGTGTCTGTGACTCACGTCGTGGTCGACCTAGAGGCACAACAGGCCGAAGCCGACCCACGCGCGGCCTGATCGCGGTCGCCGGCACGGGTATCGTTCGCCCATGCGACGGGTGACGTTTTCGCGGAATTTCACGATCTCACTTTCGCGAACGTGCCGTTGCTACTGCAAGTACTGCGCGTTTGCGACCCATCAAGCGCATCTGCGCGGGCCAGACGAAGTCACCGGTCTGCTTAACATCGCCGAGCGCAAGCGCGCCAAGGAGTTATTGATCCTCACCGGCGAGGCGCCCGACGAACACCCGCGCGTCCGCCAGCGGCTCAACGAACTTGGCCACAAGGACTTCCTCGACTACGTCGTCTGGGTCTGCGAGCGCGCGCTTGAGCGCGGAATACTGCCGCACACCAATCTCGGCGTGATGGACCGCGACGCGATGTCGCGGCTGCGCGAAGTCACGGCCTCACAGGGGCTGATGCTCGAATCGACGAGCGAGCGCTTGATGGAGACCGTTCACGCGGGGTCTCCGACTAAACACCCGCGTGAACGTCTCGCGACGATCCGGCTCGCGGGGGAGCTGAAGGTGCCGTATACGACGGGCATCCTCGTCGGCATCGGCGAGACCCCGCAGGATCGGATCGACAGTCTGCAAGCGATCGCCGATCTGCACGTTGAGTTCGGACACATCCAGGAAGTGATTCTCCAGAACTTTGTCCCACATCCGCGCTATCACGGTCAGGACGTCGGCGAGATCGCAGACGCCGCCGCCGACGAGCTTTGGCGCACGGGCCTGGCGGCCGGTGGCGAGCACGCCGATCAGAGCGGCTTGCCGGACTGGGCATCGCCGGTCTCGATCGATGACATGCGCGGCCTAGTCGCGACGACCCGCGAGCTGATGCCCGACGTCGGTATCCAGATTCCACCGAACCTCGCCGATTGGTGGCCCGAGCTGGTCGACGCCGGTGCGACGGATCTCGGCGGCCTCTCGGCTAACGGCGATCACATCTCGCCAGAGCATCCGTTCCCGTCTCCTAAACAGGTGAGAGAGCGCCTGGCCGGACAAGGCGTCGCAGTCGGTGAGCGTCTCTGTGTGTATCCGCAGTACATGAACGAGCAGTGGATCGAGCCTGCGGTACTTGACACGATCAAGGCGCGCTACTGGAGCTTCATTCCGCGCGGCGAACGCACGCGGGTCGCCACGCAAGACCCGACGCTGGACCCGGCCGGCGTGCTCGAGGCGGTCGCCAAGGGGCGAGCGGGGGAGTGGCTGACGCCGGCGGAGACGGCCGGCTTGTTCGCCGAGACTCGACCGGAGCTCGTCGCCGAGATCCGTTCCGCGGCAGACGGCCTGCGTCAGGAGCTGCACGGCGACGAGGTCACATTCGTCGTCAATCGCAACATCAACTTCACGAACATCTGCACCGTTGGCTGCGCATTTTGTGGTTTCGGCCAGAGCCGTCGTTCGGCCGACGCCTACGAGGTCACCGAGGATCACTTCCGCGCCAAGGTCATCGAAGGTGTCGAATACGGTGCGACCGAGCTCTGCATGCAGGGTGGCATTCACCCCGAATACGAGCTCGAGGACTACGGCCGATGGCTGCGCGTGGCCAAGGATGCGGCACCGCAGATTCATCTGCACGCGTACTCGCCGATGGAGATCTCGCACATGGCCGAGCGCTCCGGCCGATCGCTCAGCGAGATCTTCGCCTACCTGGTCGATTGCGGGCTCGGCTCCACGCCGGGAACGGCAGCCGAAGTGCTCGAAGACGGTGTCCGTGGTCGAATTTCACCGAACAAACTGCCTGCCGCTCGCTGGGTCGAGATCATCGAGGCCGCCCACCATGCCGGAGTTCCGACGACCTCGACGGTGATGTTCGGCCACATCGAAGAGCCGTGGGAGCTGGCCCAACACATGCGAGTGGTGCGCGAGCTTCAAGAGCGTTCGCTGCAGAACTCCGCCGCCGCGATCACTGAGTTTGTGCCGCTGAGTTTCATTCCGTTTCAGACGCTGCTGGGACGCACGCACGGTATTGCGGAGATCTCGCGTGAGGAGAACCTCAAGCACACCGCCGTCTTCAGACTGGCGCTTGGACGCACGGTCCCGAGCCTGCAGGCGAGTTGGGTGAAGATGGGGGTCGATGCGGCGAGCGAGGCGCTTACCTGTGGCGTCAACGATCTCGGCGGCACGTTGATGGAGGAGTCGATCTCACGTGCGGCGGGTTCGCAACACGGTTCGCGACTCGACCCGGACGACCTGATCGCGATCGCGCATTCCGCCGGACGAGCCGCCATCGAACGCGATACGACGTACTCACGTCGGCTGGCGGAGTATCCGCTGCCGGTCGCGGCCTCCGCAGCCTGAGCTAGCCGGCGAGGTCGCGAGCGACCGGTCGCCGCGCCGCGCCCTTGATCGGCGAGGCCTTTAGCGGAGCGCCGGTCACGCCGCCGCCGATCTTGCTGCCGAAGTTCGCGCCTCGTGGCAGACGGCCGTTGCGCTGGCTCTTGTGCCAGTACATCGCTTGGTCGGCCAGCTCCATCGCGCGCAGTGGCGAAGGAGAGTCGGCGAGCGCCTGGTGTCCGGCGGAGAACGTCACGTGCGCTTCATGGCCGACAAGCAGTTCTTCAAGCCGAACATGCGCGCGCTCGCGAAACACTCGCGCCTGCTCGGCAGTGCCGCAACCGATCAGCACCGCGGCGAACTCATCGCCGCCGATGCGGCCGATCACGTCGGTGTCGCGGCCGGCGTCCTTAAGTGCCTGAGCGCAGAGGCGCAGCATGTCGTCGCCGGCGGCGTGACCAAAGTTGTCGTTCACCGTTTTGAAGTCGTCGAGGTCGATCAGCACTAGGAACGACTGGACGGTTCCTCGGTGGCTGAGCTTCCACTCGCGGGCCAGGGCGCGGTCGAAGCCACGGCGATTGGCGACGCCGGTCAGCGCGTCGGTAAAGGCGTCGACCCGCAGTCTGCGGTTGTGTCGCAGCAGATCGTCGTTGCGTTGCTGGAGATCTTGGTGTTGCAGCTCACGGTCGAGCTCGTTGACAATCACGCGCCCGAGCACGGTCAGCAGTTCGATGTCGGTGCGGTCGAATCGGTCGGTTACCGCAGAGACTGCGCAGAGCGTGCCGAAGTGAGTTTCGTCGTGAAGTTCCAGCGGAATGCCGACGAAGCTGCGCACGTTTCGCACGGCGGGGTTGGAGAGAATCGCTGGCGAAGGGTCGACCTGGATTCCGGCGTCGGCGTCGCCTGGAAGCAGCGGCAGCGTCTGACCGTTGGTGATCCCGAATCCGTTGTCACCGCGGAAGTCGACGATCCGCAAGAGTCGCGCGGATTCATCGTGGTAGGCGACAAACACGGCGCAGTCGGGAAACTGCTTCTCGAGCAGGTCGAGCACCGTTGCGGTCGCTTCCGTGAAGTCGAAAAAACTGCGGGCGGACTGTTGTCGGATCTGAGTCACTTGTTCCATGCGTGCGTGAACACCGGCGTTCACACCGCTGCGGCCCATTGGGAAGGGCCGTCCGGTCGCGCGGGGCACACCCTGAGGGGAGATGCCCTGAGGGGAGATGCCGTTCCGCTGGCTGGGAATGCGAGTTTTAAGCTGCCCGTTACTGCCGAGAATGGAAACATCAGTTGCCTTCCGTGGCAGCTATGCAGTTCACTATGCCAGATAACTGGATAATTTTCCGCATTTCAGGCGCTAATACATAATAATGATGAGTGCGACTAATGTCAACAGGGCTAGAAAATACTTTATCCGGGGTAGTTTCTGTCGGAACTTAACGGTTCCTGATCGTATCTGCCCGATCTTGGTTCTACGAAAACAGATCGGCCGAGCGATCGCGCAACAGCTTTAGCGCGCCCGGTCCGTCGGCCTCGCTCACCAGGTCCGCGCGCCCGCGAACCAACACGACGGGCTCGCCGGAAGACTTATGGCGGGCAAGATCGGCGGCGGCGGCGAGCTCATCCGCCACTGCCACCTGAGTGGCGGTCAGCACGCGACCTTCGCGGTCCGCCCCGCCGCGCTGATCGATCACAGGGACCAATCCGGCGCAGCCGATCGCGACATCCTGTTGGCCGACGCGCCACGCGCGGCCGAAGCTATCGGTGACCAGTACGGCGAGCGTGCAGCCGGTCAGATCGGCCAACTCGCTGCGGATCGCGCGGGCCGACGCGTCGGAGTCGAGCGGCAGCATCAGCACGACATCGTCACCGGGCAGGTTTGATTGGTCGATTCCGGCGTTGGCGCAGACGAACCCTTGGCGGGTGCGGACAATCAACACCCCTTCGCGGGCTCGGAGAACTTCTTCGCTCTCTTCGAGAATCACCTCGACCAATCGCGGGTCTTTGTCTGTGATCTTCGCCAGTTCCCACGCTTTGTCGCTGGGCACGATCGAGTCGAGCTCGACTCGGCGTCCTTCTGCTTTTGAAATGGCCTTCTGGGCGATCGCGACGATGTCGCCGTCGTGTAGTCCGCCCGCCCGTTCAGCCGCCACAAGAATCTGCCGCGCGAGATCATCCCCGGCGGTGATCTCCGGCAGCCCGGGCAGGGCGAAGGCGCTGACGTTCATCTCGCGTATCCGCCCGGCAGGTGGCGACGGTCGGTCATCAGCTCAGCGATCGCCTGCTCGGTGTTGACGGCAGAATGATCTGCCGCCGCGACTCGTTCAGCGAGTTCGAGCAAGTCCTCGGCGGTGTCGAGATCCAGTGCGAGCGTCGGGACCTCGATCGCGGCTGTGCGGCGTCCGGCCGCCAGCCCGAGTCCTAGATGACGCGCACGGCTGTCTGGCCCGAATGAAGGCACGATCGCGTCAGGCGGCCGCAACAGCAGGGCATTGGTGCCCGTGCCCATGCGATCGGGGATCACTGCGACCTCGGTGTCATCGGTCACGCAACGTTCGATCAGATCGTCAATCTCGTCCGGGTCGATCAGTGGACAGTCACCGGGGATCATCAGGACTGCATCGCAATCAATACCCAAGGCCCACTGCGTGCCGAGCATTACGGCCTCGCTGTGTCCCTGCCTCGTGTCCGGCAGGATCGCTGACGCCACCTCACCGGCGATCGCTTCGATCGTCGGCTCGGCGCTGATCACGACGACGTCGGTAATCAGCTCACACTGCGGCAACGCCGCCAACACATCGCGCGCCATCGCTTCGGCGATGATCCGGCGGCCGTGCGGGTCGAGACCGGTAGCTAGGCGTTCCTTCGCGTCACCGAATGGTTTCAGCGGCAGCACCGCGCAGACGCGTGGACGCAGCCGGTTCATCGCACCAGTCGGCGACCCGAGAGCTCGGCGGCGAAGTCTGCAACCGCTTCGGCTAGGCGCAGTTGCCCGGCAGAGTCGGCCATTCGAACGTCAGTGACGTGGACGGTACCGCCGTCGGGCGCGGAGTCGGCGACGAAGCCGTCAATCAGCCCGGCGTAGAAATCCATTGCTCCGGCGTTGCCGGCGCTGTATCCCAGCGCAGTCATGAACGCGGCCGTCGGTCCTTTCAGTACCTCGCCCTCGACGAATGGGCTGACCGCAACCACCGGTGCCGCCGCGGCCGCCAGCGCGTCGCGCAGCCCGCCAAGTTCGAGGATCGGCTGGATGCTGATGACTGGATTTGACGGGCCGATCACGACCGCGTCGGCGCTGGAGATCGCATCGAGTACGTCGAGTGTCGGCAGCGCCGCGTCGATCCCGTCGAACCGCACGCCGGTGATCTCGCCCGCCCCGCGGTCTCGAATCAGAAACTCTTGCAGCGGCCGATCGCCGGCCGTGGTTTCGACGATCGTGCGCACCGGCTGGTCGGACATCGGCAGAACTGTTGCGACTCCGGTGTCGTACGAAGCCGTGGCCGATCGGTGTGCTTCGGTCAGTTTCGAACCGGCCGCCAGTGCCGCAGCGCGCGATCGGCAAACCGCGAGATCTTCGTCGCCGAGCTCAAACCAGATGTCCTCTCCGGCGCTTCGACGTCGATCCATCTCGCCGTGGCTCTCGCCGGCGATCCCGAAGCCGCGCTCGTCGAGCACGCCCGCGAGCCTGAAGCTGATCAGGTCCGGGTCGGGGGAGACGTGTACGCCGTAAATCTCGATGTCATCGCCGGTGTTGGCGATCACTCGCAGTTCGCCCGCGCCGCGCCGCTCAAGCAGATCGCGCAGTCCGGCCGCGAGCTTGGCCCCGCCGGTACCGCCGGCGAGTAGGGCGATCACCATTCGCGGTCGGGAAGATCCGTGAATCGAATGCCGGCGTGCGTCTTGTAACGGATGTTCACGCCGATCAACAATGCCGTGATCTGCTCGGCGATGCGCGCTTGTTCGAGCGGCCCGCCGTCGACCGCGCGCAGTCCTGGGACCAGCTCGAGCAGTCGGGCGACACGCGCCTTGGCCTCTTTGCCACCGCCCATTACGAGCGTGTCCTCTTCGAGCTCACGATCGAGATCGTTGAGCGAGACGGCGCTGATGCTGTGCAGCGCTGACACGACGATCACGCCATCGGGCACCATCTCTGCGGCCTGCTGCGCCGCGGAGCCCTGCCAGACACCCAGCGTGCGAGTGGCCCTGCCGCTGACGGCGGCGGCTAGCGGCACCGTTGTGTCGACGAGAATCTGACCTTCGACTAACGCCTGGCGCAAGTTATTGAGATTCTCCGACTGCGCACGAAACGGCACGGTCAAAAAGACCACCGGGCAGCCGATCACCGCGTCGTCATTGATGTGGCCGCTGACCGAGGCATCATCGTTGCCGAGCACACTTTTGATTCGGGCGGCGGCTTCGTTGGCGCTCTCGGTCTTGCGTGAGCCGATTCGCACCGTCACTCCGGCCTTGACCAAACGGGCTGCCAGTGCCGCTCCGAGCGCGCCTGTGCCGCCGACGATCGCAACCGGCGAGTCGATCAGCGCGGTCTTGCCGGTTGTGGTCGTCGCCTCCATCGAAGCGCGATCCTAGCGGTCTCGCGTCAGGCAGCCAGTGATGCATCTAGGCTTCGCTCATGGCGCTCGAACCCGGTCTCAAAGCAGAGTTTCGCTTCACCGTCGACGACAAGCTTTCGACTGACGTCGCCGGCAGCATCAGCAATCACGTGCTCGCCACGCCGCGGATGATCGGCGTGATGGAGTACACGTCGATGCAGGCGGTCTGGGACGAACTGCCCGATGGCGCGTCTTGTGTCGGCTACGAGGTCTGCGTCAAGCACGTCTCGTCGGCGCCGTTTGGTGGCGAGTGCGTCGCGCGCGCACAGCTGACTGACGTGATCGACGGGCGCAAGCTGCGCTTCGACGTTGAGGTCGAGTACGAAGGCCGCACGGTCGGCGTCGGTACCCATGAGCGCCGTGTAATCAACATCGCCAAGTTCGACCGCTTCAACTCTGTTGAGGATTCGTCCGCATGAAACTGCCCGGGCAAGTGAAGATTCGCGAGGTCGGACCGCGCGACGGTTTTCAGAACGAACCCGAGGTGATCCCGACCGCCGACAAGATCGAGCTGATCAACGGACTGACGACGACCGGGCTGCGCAACATCGAGATCACGTCTTTCGTGCGGCCCGACGTCATTCCGCAGCTCGCCGATGCGGCAGAAGTACTTGCGGCGATCGAGCGCCGCGAAGGTGTCAGTTACGGCGTCTTGATCCCCAACCGCCGCGGTCTTGAGAACGCGCTCAAACAGCGTGACGAGTTTGACGAGATCAGCGTCTTTCTCTCCGCCTCCTCGACGCACAACATGAAGAACGTCAATCGCACGATCGGTCAGTCGCTCGCCGAACTTGCCGACGTCGTCCGTGACGCGCGAGTCGAGGGCCTGCGCAGCGTCGCCGTGATCTCGACTTCATTCGGCTGCCCGTACGAGGGCGCGGTCGAGCCGGAGACCGTTCTTGAGATCGCCGAGCAACTCGCCGAGTTCGGTTGTTCGGAGATCGGCTTCGGTGACACCACGGGGATGGCCAATCCGGTCCAAGTCGGCGAGTTCTTTGCGCTGGCCGCTCAACGGCTAGCGGGAGTCGAACTCACCGCACACTTCCACAACACCCGGGGTCAGGGACTTGCGAACGTGCTTGCCGCCCTGATGGCTGGCTGCCGATCGTTCGAAGCTTCGTTCGGCGAACTGGGGGGCTGCCCGGTCCCGGCGGGCGCGACGGGCAACGTCGCAACCGAGGATGTGGTCTCAATGTTGCACGAAATGAAGATCGAGACCGGTATCGATCTCGGCGCTCTAATCGAAATCTCCGCTCTGGCACAGGAAAAGCTCGGTAGGCCGCTTTCCAGTCACGTTTTGACCGCCGGGCCGGTCGAGTGGAATAGTTCTAAAGATACCCCAAAGTAGGTATCAAGTAGGTTCGGAAATAGGCCGAAAACATAGGCACCGACAGACTCCTAGGAGTCTTAGTCCAGATCGAGAGCGTCCGGGGGCCGAGCCCAGACGTTTTCCCGAAACGCCTTGGGGGCCGAGCCCGAGGCGTTTCCTTTTGGCAAACGGTTTCTGCCCGATCCTCTTAGACTCCCGCCGTATGGGAGAGAACGCGCAGCGCGTAGCATGGACGCCGACGCCGCAGTACGTGTCCGAAGCCAACGTCTCGCGCCTGATACGCAAGGCCGGCGTCGACGATGTCGATCAGCTTCGCCGCTGGTCGACCGACGACATCGCGCGCTACTGGCAGCTCGTCGTCGAGGACCTCGAGATTCCGTTTAGCCGTCCCTACGAGCGCGTGCTCGACGACTCGCGCGGTCCGCAGTGGTCGCAGTGGTTTGTCGGTGGCGAAATCAACATGACGGCGGTGTGTGTCGATCGCTGGACCGCCGATCCCGAGACCGCCGCGCGGCCTGCGCTGATCGCGCAGGCCGAAGACGGCAGCGTCGAGACGCTTAGCTTCGCCGAGCTACGTCGTGAGATCGACCTGTTGGCGCGCGGGTTGGCGCGGCTCGGCGTCGAGCGCGGGGATCGTGTCGGGGTCTTTTTGCCGATGACGCCGCGCGCGGTGATCGCTTCCTACGCCGTCGCCAAGCTCGGCGCGATCTATCTGCCGATCTTCTCGGGGTTCGCCGCCACGGCCGTGGCCTCGCGGATGAACGACGCAGAGGCCAAGGTGTTGATCACGGCCGACGGCTCGACCCGTCGCGGCAAACCCGTCCCGATCAAGCCGACCGCCGACGAAGCAGTCGCACTGATCCCGAGCATCGAGCACGTGATCGTCGCCGACGAACATGGGATCGACGTGCCGATGACCGAGGGCCGCGACCATTACTGGAAGGACGTGGTGGCCGGGCTTTCAGACGCGCCGCTCGACGCAGCGCCGACCGGCTCGGAGGATCCGTTCATGGTCGCCTACACCTCCGGCACGACCGGCAAGCCCAAGGGCGCGGTGCACGTGCACGGCGGCTTCACGATCAAACTTGCTTCTGAAGGCGCCTACCAACTCGATGTCCACGCCGGCGAACGGTTCATGTGGGTCACGGACATGGGCTGGATCATGGGCCCGGTCAACATGATCGGCGCCCACGCTGTCGGAGCGACGATGGTGATGCTCGACGGCGCACCCGACTATCCGGATGCCTCCCGGCTTTGGCGACTCGTCGAGGATCAGAAGATCAACGTGCTGGGGATTTCGCCGACGTTGATTCGTGCGCTGCGATCAAAGGGTGACGAGTGGACTCAAGGACGCGACCTGTCGTCGCTGCGGATCCTCGGCTCGACCGGTGAACCTTGGAACGAGGAGCCATACAAGTGGCTGATGCGCGTCACCGGCGAGCGTGTACCGATCATTAACATCTCCGGCGGAACCGAGGTCGGGGCGTGCTTCTTGACGCCGTTCCCGGTCGAGCCGATCAAGACATGTTCGCTGGGCGGCGCGTCGCTGGGTATGGATGTCGACGTATTAGACGCGGAAGGCAACCCGATCCGCGGCAGACTCGGCGAACTCGTCTGTAGACAGCCCTGGCCGGGGATGACCCGCGGCGTCTTCGGTGACGAGCAGCGCTTTCTCGACAGCTACTGGAGCATGTACCCGAACATCTGGCGCCACGGCGACTGGGCGATGATCGACGAGGACGGCGACTGGTTTCTCTTCGGCCGCTCTGACGAGGCGATCAACATCGCCGGCAAGCGACTCGGCCCGGCCGAGGTCGAGGGCATTCTCGTCGCCGACCGGCGCATCGCCGAAGCCGCTGCGATCGGCGTCCCCGACGAGACGAAGGGGGAGACCGTGTGGTGTTTCGCCGTGCCTGTTGATCTCGAGGCGACCGATCACGCAGTATTGGCGGCCCAGCTCGCGACTGCCGTGGCCGACGAACTCGGCAGACCATTCAAACCTTCACGTGTCGTGATCGTCCCAGCCTTGCCGAAGACTCGCTCGGCGAAGATTCTGCGCAGGGCGGTGCGTGCCGCCGCACTAGGCGAAGACCCGGGAGATCTGTCGAGCGCGGAGAATCCCGAGTCGCTTGACGCGATTCGAGCGGCACTCGACGCAGGGTGATCGTCGCCCGGCGCTAGCTGTGCCGCTCGCGCGAAGCGAGAAAGCCAGGCAGCGGCGAGCGATCCGGCCAGTGCCGCGCGATCGCCTCGTCACCGGCCAGTCGCACGATCATTCGCAGCGCCAACAGAACCACGACGATGTCATCGAGCTGTCCCGCGACCGGAATGAAGTCCGGCACAAGATCAATCGGCATCGCCAGGTAGGCGACCGTCAACAGCGCGACCGCACGCGGTCCGCGACCGATCGAACGGTCGCGCATCAGCCGTGCGAGCAAGACCGCGCAGTCGGGCACGATCCTCGCCCAGCGGCGAGCATCCGGCCGACGACCCGCCACCAGCAGCACGGCTACGAACATCAACCAGATCACGAGCAGCGCCGCGATTGCGACCGCGAGAGTTTTCATCGCCTGCTCAGCGGACCATGAACGAGGTCAGGCCGGCCGGCTCAGTCCATTCGATCTCTAGCGATTCGACGAGTGCCGACGACGAACCCTCGCGCGCGACAGCCAGTACGGCCTCGACGCCGACTCGTTCGCCCTCGAGCACAATCGACACCGTGCCGTCATCGCGATTGATCGCCGCTCCCGCCACGTCGTGCTCAACGGCAGCTCGGCGCACGGTGTCGCGATAGAAAACGCCTTGGACGCGACCGACCGCGACCGCTCGGGCCGACACGATCTGCTGGCCTGCGTTGGATTGCCGATCATGCGACTGCAAGTGCCCGGGGTGAGACTCGAACTCACACGCCCAAAGGACACGGCATTTTGAGTGCCGCGCGTCTACCGGTTCCGCCACCCGGGCTCGGGTAAAAAGTTAGCTTGCGGGTGCTGCCGTCGGCGGCGCGCTCGGTGGCGCCTGCTGTGAGGTCAGCGGCGGCCCACCCGGATCGCCCGGCTTGATCTCGATCTCGACGTTCCACTTCTGCGAGAAGCCCCACATCGAGACGACAACGAGCAACATCTGCACCGGGATCAAAGCCAGCGTGACGATGCCGAGGATCGATTCCGGCAGTGTTGGGTCGGTGTAGCCGGTCTTGTCACGAGCGAACCAGTCCGGACCGGCGACAAGTGCGAAGGCACCGAGCATCACCGCGACGGCGGCGACAACCGGAAGCACGCCACGGTTCCAGCGCACCACGTAGGCGATGAAGATTCCGTAAACGACGATGAAGGTGAGGTGCAGGCCTTTGGCACCGACGAGCGTGTCCCAACCGCCGATCGCAACCACAATCAGCATCACGATCGTCAGAGCGAGCAGCGCAATGGTGCCGAGCCGCGCGGTGTGCGACTCCGGCAGATCCCTATTCGGGTGCCGTACCGGAGGCTTCTCCTCGGCTGCCTTGACGTCCTCCCAGAGCATCGGCCTGAGTCTAGACTCTCGCGCGGGTGGCGGCCGAAATGCGATCGACCACCCAACCGCGCGGATGTGGCGGAATTGGTAGACGCGCTGGCCTTAGGAGCCAGTGGGCGAAAGCTCGTGGGGGTTCAAGTCCCTCCATCCGCATCGCAGTACCCACTAGCCCGCCAAGGCAGGATGCGATCAACCCTTGGCCAGTTTCTTCATCTGCTTCTGAAGCTTCTTCAAGCTCTTCGCCATCTTTTTGTTCGCTGTCTCCAGCTTCTTGATCTTGCTATTCGCGGCAGTCATTTGAGCGGGCAGCGCGTCGACACCCGCGGGCAGCGGCGTGAGACTCAGTGTGCTGACACGTGAGTCGAGTTCGCGCACGGCTGCGAGTGCCGCCGTCGCGACGTCGAGATCGGCAAGGCGCGTGTCGCTGTCTCCAAGTCCGAGCGCCAGGCGAAACGCGGCGGCGTTCGGGCGCAGGTGGCCGGAAGTTGTGGTGTCGTCGGTCAGCGTGTAGTTCTCAAGCGGGAGTGTGCGGACTGCCGCCAGAATCGCCGCCGTGTCAGGAGGACCGACAAGCGTCTGTGCGCTGCCGACGCTCTGCTGGAAAAGGCCCGTAGAGCTCACGGTCGTGTTGTCTTCGAGTCGGATCGACCCGGTGCGCGCGCCGGGGAAGATTCGGAAAGGCAGTTGACTGCCAGCGGTCATGTCGCGGATGAAGAAATTGGCTTCGTTGCCGGCCACGTCCCATTGGTAGGCACTGAAACCGCCGCTCGCGTCTTGGATCAGGTTGATTCCAGGCGTGTCGCCGTCGACGGTTCGAAAGTATTGGCTGCCGAACCCATGGCCGTCATCGCACGAGAGCGGCGGGCCCGCGCAGATGTTTCCATTGACGATCAGATCGTCAGCAATGACTTGGTCGGCGAGAGCCGGTGCGGCGCATACGGCGATCAAAGAGGCGGTTACGGCAAAGATCGTCGCGAGGCGACGAGTTGTCAGACGGGGGGACATGGAGGGGCCTTTCGCGGTCGAGTGGGGGTCCAGTCAATATCGACCCGCCGCAATCATCGAATGAGCACGAACCGGCACTCATGTCCAGACGAGCGCGGCAACTAGACTGCCCGGCGCACGGGCCAGTGGCCAAATTGGCTAAGGCACCGGTCTCCAAAACCGGGGATTCCAGGTTCGAGTCCTGGCTGGCCCGCTTGCCGTGCTGTTCCGCCGTGCTGTTCCTGACGGGCCTGTTTCTGACGGGCACGCCTTGATAGTCCGATTCATAGTCCGACCAAGCCGGAGGTTGTGATGCCGAACATTTTCGACCCGCAGTGGGATCAGCGTCGTGAGATGGCTGGTTTCACCCAGGATCGCGCGTTGATCGGCCGTCAGGCCGGAGCGCAGAAGCTCGGCGCCAGCGTCTGGGAGATGAAACCCGGCGACGCCGCGTATCCGTACCACTTCCACTATGCCGAAGAGGAGATGGTGATCGTGCTCAGCGGCACGCCGAGCCTGCGCACGCCCGCGGGCTGGCGCGAGCTCGCAACCGGTGAAGTGGTCTCGTTTCTGACCGGACCAGACGGCGCCCATCAACTTCTAAACCGCAGCGACGAGGTTGTGCGAATTCTTTCGCTTAGCACGATGGCCGACGCCGAAGTCGTCCACTACCCGGACTCCGGCAAAGTCGGCGCATACGGCAATCGCGGCAAGCCAGATGAAACCCGCGAGACCTATCTGCGCTCGACCGTCGTTGACTACTGGGACGGCGAGCAGCCGCCCGAGCCGCCGCCGTCGAGCTAGCGCCGCGCGCTAGCTGATCTCGAGAATCTTGAACTCGATGTAGGAGCCGTTGGGCAAGTGTGCCGAGACGACCGCATCCTTCTCGGCACCGAGAATCGCCGTCGCGACCGGCGAGCTGTTAGACAACATGCCCTTGCTGATGTCTTGGTCGTAGGACGAGACGATCGTGTAGGTGACTTCTTTGTCCGTCTTCATGTTCAGCAGCTTGACCTTCGACCCGAAGCCGACCTCGGTCTCGCTGCCGGTGCTCTCGACGATCACGGCGTTCTGGCGCTGGTCGCGCAGCGTGAGGATCCGCGTCTCGAGAAAAGCTTGGTCGTTCTTGGCGGCGTGGTACTCGGCGTTCTCTTTCAGGTCGCCGTCTTCGCGCGCGACCGAGATTTTCGCGGCGATCGCTGTGCGGTCGACGGTTTCCAGCTTCTCGATCTCGGCCACCAAGGCGTCGTACGCAGCCTGCGACATCGGCTTCTGATCACTCATAACTAATTCCCATCATGTAGAAAAACTCATCAAAAGCGGGAACTTATCGTCAACGCTGGAGCGGGATTGCTGACCCATCTCCAAGCGTTGCAGAACCATGTCCCCCTTAATTTCCTGAAAACCGCATAACCGTGCGGGTTTCCACGTTCCATTTCCCCCAGACCCAGTAAAGGCACCGGGTGAACGGCTAACGGGAAATCCTCTATTCGTCAACGGCCACGACGCACGTTCGCGTCATGGAACCTCAATCACATTTCAATCCGTTGAACGAATCAATTGACAGCCTTTACAACCGTGCCTCCGAGCTCGCTCGCACGACCTGGGACGCCATCCGCGATCTTCCCGAAGCAGACATCGCGTTTATCCGAGACGCCCTTTCGAAGCGCTTCTTGCACTCGCGACCCGAGCGCGTGCTGATCGCGCTCGACTCCCTGCGTAGATGCGAGGAAGCAATCGGACGAATTCCGGGCGCAACGAAGTACGACGACATCAGGAAGCTCCGCCCCGAGCTTGACCTGCGCTCAGCGAAGTTCATTCGCAACACCTTCGGAGCGTCCTGGAGGAACGCGATCAAGGCGTATTTGGGTGTGCCGATCACGAATGTTCTTCAGAAGCGACTCACCTCGGGCGTCTCCATCTACACCGATGAGGACCTCGTGGACTTTGTTCAGGAGTTCATCGAGTTTCACTCGGTCGAGTGGAAGGACGGCAAACCGCAACTCGCGTGCGCCAATGCCCAGCTAAACACCGAGCGTCGCGCGGTGCGGTGCATTTCTCAGTTCGGCTTCCGCGCATATGCACGTCATCAGGAACTCGTGTATCGCTTGCGCTCGCCAATTCCCTCGTTCCGTCGCGCAAGAAGCTTTCCGAGATGCTTTGAGAAAAGTCGGCCGCGCTCGATCCATGGACCAACGACGGGGAGCCAGGCTAAGCCGGAAAAGACTTCGCCATAGTCGGAGAGAGCCGAGGCGATGCGGTCGAGCTGCGCGTCGTCCTTGTCTCGAAGCTGAGCGGAAAGCTCGATGAAGAATGAATCGACGAGTTGCTCAGCACCACTGAACATCCATGGATTGAAATCGAGGATGACGATCTCTTGCGAGTCGAATCCGGTGCGAGCGAAGTTGATGAAAGAGGTCTTTCCGGAGCCCCAGCGTCCGAGCACGCCGACTACCGCGCCCTCAGAAGCGTCGACCGCGAGCACCTGAGACACGAACGACTGCGCAACAGGGAATCGTTCAAGAGTGTCCTGTGACGATGTGGCGACAGGATTGTCGCCGGGAATGACCTTCACTCCCTCAGCGGCCTTAGTGTTGCCGAGATCGTCTGCTTTGTTCACTCTTCGGAACCTGTTGGATCGATGCCAAGAGCCGTTTGAATCTCGTGAAGCTTTTCGGAAACGAACTCTGCTCGACCCGGATCGAGAATGCCGCTCTCATTCCGTAGATCCAACACACGCTCCGCAACCGATCGTTTGCTCAGCTTTGGTTCACCCTGCTGTTCAACCCATAGATCCACGGCATCCACGCGACCGACGTCCGGCACTTGGTCGGCGGGGATCGGACCGCACTCGCGCATGTCGGCAAGCACAGAGTTCACCGCTTCCAGATAGACGTCCTTACGGATCAAGTCTTCGGTCTCAAGTTCTTCCGAATCCGTCTTCAGGTCGAAAATGAACGATTCGTCGACCTTTCCGTCCTCGATCAGTTGCTTCCGAATCTTCTCACCGCCGTCGTCACCGTCCACGAGGTAGGTCACCTTCGCGGCCGTCGATTCAAAGTGCTCTGCTGTCGATTTCGTGGTTTCCGATAGCCCCGGAACACATTGGAATTGGAGGTACTCCAACCCGGCCGCCTCGCAGAAGAGCGTGGGAAGCATCATCATGTCCGTGATTCCCTCGGTCATTAGCGCGAAGCGCGTAGCGGAAAAGGCGAAGTTCGAAGCGCCCATTCCAATGAGGAGCGGAGAGAAGCCTGTTCTGCTCGAAGTCCAGAACCAGTTCTCGACCCGGCTTTCTCCAGACTCACCCTCGGAGCCTTCGGCCTCCATCTGCTCGATAAGGCGCACTCCAGTACCAAGGTCAGCGGGCAGGCAACCCGCTGAGTGCGTGCTGTAAATGACCTTCTGAGCTACAGGCTGGGTTGTGAGCACTCGAACCAAGTCCGCCTGAGCGTCGTAGTGGAGATGCATGTCCGCCTCGTCAATGAGAAGGACCTTCGGAACGTCACTTCTATGCGACCTGATTTCAATGAACGCGACCAAAGCGATGAACTGACGCAGGCCTTCACTTCGAAGGGAAAGCTGCTGATACTTGTACTGCTGACTCGAAGCATGTACTTCAAGTAGCGATGATCCCTCGGCCGAGTGGTTCACCGAAAGCCGAACAGAGACCTTCGACTGCCCCCATGACTGACTAAAGAACTCGGCGAGCCGATCGTTTGCAGCGACAACCAGTTCATCGCGACGAGCCGCGTCTGCATTCTGAACCGCCTCTCGCAGTGCATCGAAATCAAGCCCAGCCAACTCGCAAAGGTTTTTTAGTCCTTGCGGAGGGTCGGTGCCAAAGTCCCAGACGTCAGGAATTTCACGAGATTCGGCGTCAAAGAAAAGGAACTCCGGAAGGCGGCCGCTCAAAACCCCGCGCGCTTGGGCGGAGGGCTCCTCCGCCCTTTCAATCTCAATGTGGTCCTCTAGTGCGGCAACCGCGTCTTTGAGCGTCTTCAGATCGTCAATGTACGAGAGACGGCTTTGAATAAGTTCTAGTTCGGAAAGCTGCGTTTCGGACAGGGTCTCGCTTTCCTCTCCAAGAATTGCGACGACTGACTCGACGAGGGCTCTAAGTGCGTCGCCGGTGTGGTTCTCCGGATCCTCGATTTCCGCATCAACCTCGGGGTCAAACTCCTGGAACCATTTCGTCTTCGTGACTTTTTCAAATTGGAGGCGCAGCGCCTGGCGCGGCCCCAAGTCACGCGTCGGCGAGGGAACAACTTGTGAACGGTGCGTTCCGTCTTGGAGTCGCCGAAAACGAAACTCGTCGATCACTTCGCCGCCGTGAACTCCAGCAAGCGCCTCTCGATCCGCTGCGTCCAGTTTGAAATACGCTCGCACGAAGTGCTCGCCATCCCAATCCCGTGAAAGCTCGCGTGGCGAGAACGGCGATTCGTTGCCGAGGTGCTCGATCGCGCGCAGAAACGAAGTCTTGCCTGCTTCGTTCGGCCCGACGATGGCAGTCAGCTTCCCCGCGACATCCATAGACGTCGCCTCCTTAAAGCGTTTGTAGCCGGCTACTTCAATTTTGAATGCACGCATAGAGGAGCAAACCTATAGACCCGCACGAACGGCTTGCCACTTTTGTTCCTGAGCAACCGGTTGGCACGGATGAAGAATTGGCTACGGCCTTGTCCGCAGGTAATGTCTCACCCCACTAACGAGTAGCCGGGGATGACAGAAAAAACTGACGAATCAAGCGTGCGTGATGAATCGTCGCCGGATATGGCGAAGAAACCAAGCGGACGCCTAGAGCTCACATGGGCAAACAAGGACAAGTCGCTCCTGTCGCATGACGACGGGAGCTACGAGTGGGTGGGCAAACGCGATCGGCGCGTTGCCGAAGTCAGACTGCTACGCGACGCGGGCACCGTCGGCGAGGTCCATGACCAGGCTGAGCGCGCCAAGGACAACTTGCTAATCAGGGGAGACGCCCTCCACGCGCTTACAGCCCTGACAAAGCTTCCCGAATTCGCGGACGAGTATGTCGGCAAGGTCAAGCTCGTCTACATCGACCCGCCATTTAACACGGGCCAAGCGTTTGAGCACTACGACGACGGACTGGAGCACTCCGTTTGGCTCACGATGATGCGCGACCGTCTAGTCCAGATCAAGAAGCTACTCGCACCCGATGGCTCAGTCTGGGTGCATCTCGACGATGCCGAGGGCGCGTACTGCAAGGTGTTGCTCGACGAGATCTTCGGGCGCGAGAACTTCGTGGCAACGGTTGTTTGGGAACGTCGGTACAGCCAGTCGAACATGGCCGTCTTCTCACCGTCGCATGACTTCATCCACGTCTATGCGGCTGACCGCGAGCAGTTTGCCGAGACTCGCAACAAGCTTCCGCGAGGCGCGGAGCAGGATGCCCGCTACTCAAACCCGGACAATGATCCGAAGGGGCCCTGGAAGCCCAAATCGCTCCAAGCCAGGAACTCCTACTCGCTCGGGACCTACCCGATCGAAACCCCGAGCGGCCGGACAATCGAGGGGCCGCCTAGCGGAACGTACTGGAGAGTCTCGAAAGTCAATCTCGAACGGCTCGACGCGGAGGGCGGCGTGTATTGGGGCAAGAAGGGCGATGGCGTGCCGGTCTTGAAAACCTATTTGTCAGAAGTCGGAGGACTCGTTCCAAAGACCTGGTGGTCGCACGCGGAAGCAGGTCACAACGACTTGGCAAAGGCCGAGAGCAAAAAGCTGTTTCCTGGTTCCGAGCCATTCGACACCCCGAAGCCGGAGAAGCTGATGGAGCGGATTGTCCAAATCTCCACCAATCCGGGCGATGTGGTTCTGGATTGCTTCGCCGGGTCAGCGACGACGGCGGCAGTGGCACACAAGCTTGGTCGCCGGTGGATTACCTCCGAGGTGGAAGGGGCCACCATCGATAAGTTCTCGGCCCCGCGTCTCAAAAAAGTTGTAACCGGCGCGGACCTTGGCGGCATCAGCGGGTCTGTCGAATGGAACGGTGGAGGTGGCTTCCGCACCCTTGATGTCGCGCCCTCGCTATACCAAGAAGATCATGGTCTCGTTTTTCTCGCAGACTGGGCGATTGCTTCCGACCTTTCCGAGGCCGTAGCGGCCCAACTCGGATTTGACTACGAGCCGGATGCGCCGTTTTGCGGGCGACGTGGTCGCGTACGCCTTGCCGTGATCGACGGGCATGTGACACGTGACGTCGCGAAGACACTCGTCGATTCCCTTGAAAAGGGCGAATCCCTTAGCCTGGTCGCGACATCCGTTGATCCCGAGCTCGATAGCGCTTTGGGCAAGATGCGACGAGGCTCAAGGGCCCGCGTCGCTCCAGAGGATTTGCTGATTCAGTACGCCAAGCCCTCAAGCTGGCAGGTATCCGTTGCGAAAGCATCTCAGCCGAAGGCGGATGAAGCGATCGAGGTCGAGGCTGTTGCTACCGAGACCGAGAGCGTGGCATGAGCAGCCTTCCGGAATTCGTTGGCCAACCACTAGATGGATCTGCGATCGAGCACGTAAGCGACGCACTGGATCTGCGCGAGCCCAACGAGCGTGCCATCAAGACCATGGCGCTGCGCTTGCACCAGCACTACGTGATCGATACAGCGACCTTCTTTGAAGGGGTCGTGGATAGCGCGACCGGTATGGGCAAGAGTTTCATCATCGCTGGAGCGATGGACTATTTCGCTAGCCAGGGAGCGCGAAACTTCGCGATCGTTACGCCTGGCTCCACGATCCAAAATAAGACGATCGATCAATACTCGCCGGGCCATCCGAAGTCGCTCATAGACCACATGGAGATCGATCCGCTGCTCGTCCATTCGGGCAATTTCGACAGCGCGTCAATGGCCTCCGAGTTTGCAGACGACGATCAGGTCAAGGTCTTCGTGTTCACGATTCAGTCCCTGCTCAAGCCCGGTACCAAAGCCGGTCGCAAGACTCATGAATTCAAAGAGGGCCTGGGCAAAGCTTTTTACGAGCACTTGGACGCACTCGACGACCTGATCATTTTCGCCGACGAGCACCATGTCTACGGCGGCCCGAAATTCTCAGACGCACTGCGCGGCCTCACTCCCCTAGCGCTCTTCGGGCTAACTGCGACACCCGACGAGAGGGCGATGAAGAAGACGGGGATCGAGAAGATCTTCCAGTACCCGCTAGCGGCGGCGATCGCTGATCAATATGTAAAGACGCCGGTCATCGTCGGTCGCAAAGACGACCGCACCGACGAGAACACGCAGTTGCTCGACGGCGGCGTCCTACTTCAGGCCAAGGCCGACTTGCTCGACACCTACGCGAAGGCGACGGGCTCGAATCCAATTCGGCCGATCATGCTTGTCAGCTGTCAAGACATTGACCACGCCGAAGAAAAGATTGCATTCCTTCGATCAGACGACTTCTTTGGCGGAAAGTACTCCGGCGAGGATGTTGTGCTGCAGGTCGACTCAAGTCAAACCGATGCGGCGCTTGAAGCCCTCGACCGAGTTGAGGACCCCGATAGCCCTACGCGAATCATCGTCCAGGTCGGAATGCTCAAAGAAGGCTGGGACGTCAAGAACGTCTATGTCATCGCGAGCTTGCGCTCCTCGATCTCAGATGTCCTGACGGAGCAGACTCTCGGTCGCGGGCTGCGCCTCCCGTTTGGCCAATACGTCGCGGGTGACGACTACGCACTTCTAAATGAGCTCGAAGTTGTCTCGCACGAGCGATACCGAGATCTACTCAAACGCGCCAATGCACTTTCACAGGCTTTCATCGATCACGAGACGGTGATCACGGCGACCGGGACAGTCGAAACGGTTCCGGTGCAAGCTCCAGTGGATACGGACGGAGGCGATCCGGAGTCAGTCGGATCAAATGGCGGAATGCCAGACGTCGAGGTCGGCCGAGTTGGCGTCGTCACTGAAAGTGGGCATGTCCATATCGTCGATACGGAGGATCGGTTGAAGAAGGCACTTGAGGAAGCGAAGCCACGACCGTTGCTCTCGCCTCAATCTGGTTTTGACGTGATCCAGGTCCCCAAAGTCAGAACTGAAGCAGTTGCACGTGCCTTGACTCTCGCCGATGTGATTGACGACACGGCGTTCCGGGAGATTGGACGCCAGCTCGCATCGGACCCCGAAAAATACTTGGACCGAACACGGCTGAGCGGAACAGTGGATAAGGCTGCGCGCACTGCCGGAATCTCGGGTAAGCAGGCGGCCACGCAGGTCCTCGCGACTACCGCGCTGGCATCACCCGAAGAAGGCCGTACTGCGGTCATGAAGCGGGTGCTGGCGAGTCCGACAGTCACCAATCGCCAATCAGAGGTGGCTCAGGTCAATCGGCTCCTGGAATTGGTTTTGGAGGGCGCAGTTGACCAAGCGGACACCCTTCTGTCGAATTACCCGCGCCGCGTGGCGGACAAGATCGTTACCGAGATCAATTCACAGCTTGCGCAGCAGCAGGCTGCAGGATCCGAGATCAGAAAAGTCGTGGACGTCTTCGAGTTCATTGTCAAAAAGCGTCTCTCACGCGCTGAGACCTCAGAAGACCACTACGGGAAATTCAAGCGCGGCGTGGGTTACACGGATTGGAATAAGGGCCTGTACGAGCAGGCATGGTTCGACAGCACCCCCGAGCGCGACATGGCGGTAGTGCTCGACAATGAAGAGAAGATCAAAGTGTGGGTTCGGCTGGAACTAGGTGACCTCCCGATTCTCTGGAACGGCGCAAGCCAGTCCTACAACCCGGACCTCCTCGCGATCGACACAGATGGCGTTCGCTGGGTGATTGAGACGAAGGCCGACAAGGACATGGCGACTGACGTGGTGCAGGAAAAGCGTAAGGCCGCGAAGTCGTGGGCAAACACAGTGACCGGCGACGGTCGCATCGGCGTGTGGAGGTACTTGCTGATCTGTGAAACCGATCTCGACATGGCCAAGGGCTCTTGGGCGGCTCTCGCGAAGCTTGCGTCTTAGTTTCTGGCTATGGCGTACTCAGAGCTTGCCGCCATATACCTCGGGGATGATGGGCTTGAAATTTTCACGGAAGAGATTCCGTTTGCGCGGGACGGGCGGGTCGCGCGAATTCTGATCTCGGATGAGGAAGGGAACATCGAACCGGATCCCGATTCAGTGGTCGACTCATCTGCTGAAGCATGGATGCCAGCGACCGATGTCGACAGCGACGAGCTTTTTCGCTTCCAAATCATCTTTGCGATTGGCGCTCAGTGCGATGTCCTTCTCGACTCAGACGGTCAAGTCCCCGCAGACGTGACAGAGCCCTTGGTAGAACTCATCCTGCGACACCTCACTAATCGATATGAGCAAGATTGGGCTGGCGTCGATGAGCTGGCTGAGGGGACCAGAGACGCGTGCCTAGTGACCTTGGAACAACGGATTCGCAACATTGAGGAATCAGTAAGAGGTGCTCTCGGTGACGATCAAGTTTCGGAGGCCGACTACGAGGCGCTCCGAACATTCCCGGAACGGCTTGCTCGCGTGGAGGAACTCGCCGCGATAGTCGAAAAGACCCCTGATTTTGTGCAGCGCAACGTTCGCCCCAGGGACCCGTTCGAGATGATCCGGGCTCGCATTGATTGGTTCGAGCGCGACGCGGGTCGGGTAGCTGCAGAGGCCAGAGAAGCCGTTGCTCGGATGTCAGGACTGCTCATGAGCCAGCAAATCGTGCTCACTCAGAAGCAAGCGGCCGACGCGGCGCGTTTCCAGCGAATGATCACCCTGGTCGGTGCGGCGATCCTTGTTCCGGCCCTCATCGCCGGAATCTTCGGGGCAAATGTCCGTGTTCCAGGCGAAGGGTCGAGCTCCGGGTTCTGGGCGATGCTGCTTTTCATGGTCGCTGGGGCCGTCGGCTCCTACGCCCTGTTTCGCTCGGTCGAGAATGGAAATTTTGAGCGACTACTTGATCGAACACGTCTGGCGAAGATCTCTGACTTGACGGAAGTGCAAAAGACGTCGGTGCTATGCGCCATCGGCGTCGCCGCGTTTGTCGTCGGGACAGTTCTCGTCGTCTGATGAGCTGAAGAATATTCAGGCGGGCGCGTCGCCGTCAAACCGCTTCACCGCGTAGGTCAGTAGTGCGGCAACCATGTGACGTCGTACTTGGCACTCCGCCGGAGTGGAGATACCGGCGTGTGAACCCTTTTCCCCAGCGAAAGCCGCGAACGACTTGAAGAGATTCGATTCGTACTTGTCGAGGTGATCGTTGTTCGTCAGCCATTGACGCGCATCGCCCCCGGTCTTTGATTTCGGGCACCCGAGACCATGCGCGAGCGCGTCAAGCGCGGCATCAAACGTGCTGCGATATTGACTGTTGGCCGCCGCCCAATCGCCCCGCTCGTGTGCTGCCTGGGCTTGGCGATAGTGCTCTGCCGCAACTGCAAATTTCGGATCCGCGTCAAGAATGTCACGGACGTAGTCGCTGAGCTTGCCCGCCGGAGTTGCGTCCGACTTTGGAACGAGGAATCCGAACTCGTCATTGACAAATCCGTCAGCTTTTAGTGATCTGGAGAGATGTGATCCGTCGTCGAGGTCGACCTTAAGAACGCTCGTGAGCTCTCGCAGCACTCGTACGAGCTTGTCCTGTTGTGGAGGGTGAATGTCTTCGTCACATGGACCGTCTTGAAAGCCGTCGCGCAGCCACTTCAGGCCGTATGACACAGATTCGAGCTTGTTGTAACGCTCGTCGGTGTATTGGTCGAACTCGTCCGGGAAGTACGCGGCTGACTCTGCCGTGCGCCAGATCAGTTCCAGCTCAGCTCGGCTTGGTCCTGCCCCGCCGCGAAAGGGTTCGGACAGAAGCCGGATGGTCGTGTCTGAGATGAATTGACTAGGCGCGGAAGGCATAGCTCGACGCTATCTGCAGCCTCGGCCGCAGATGTATGCGACATCTCGTACAACCACGCGAAGCAGCGCTTCAATGATCTGAATGCGCGTGACATGGAGGCACGCCGACCAGAAATATCGGGTGAGCACCCTTGCGCGAAACGGAATTCCGTCCACGACAAATGTAATGTTTTGTCTACAAGGCAATTGCCGCATATGCGGCACAGGAGGGCGCGTGCGGCAAATGATTTCGATCTAGATCTACGACGGCGGGGCGAGAGTATTTCGAGCGTCTCCCACGCGAGCGAGCCGGGCCAGGTAATAGTCGGTCCGCTTCGTGCCGGAGAACGTAATGCTCGCGATCTTCTTCCTGACGTCATCAGGATGGTCGGCTTTCTCAACTAGTCCGGCCTTCGCTAGATCGTTCATTGCCCTGCTGACATTCGGACGTTGCACCTTGAGTACCTGAGCACAGGTGGTCGCGGTTTGCACTCCTTTATTTCGGAGAACGAGGAGCACTTGCATTTGCAAAGGCTCCAATTCGCCAAGCGTTTGCGGATTGAACGATTCGCGAACGCGAACGATTGAGCCAATTAGTTCGTCGATACGTTTGCGATCACGCGCGGCTTCCGCCGCTTCAATGAATGCGTTTTCGCCGTCGCCCGTCATGAAGAGTGCAAAGTATACGAATAATTCGAACGTTAATAGTTTTCGCTCAGCCAATAAAAACGCTGCTGCCAAGCGGATTTGAGTGATTGCACTCCAACGCAAGCGAAAAGTTTCTCTGTTCGAGTTACTCCCGCCCGAAAAGCGACCAAGTGTGGGCCTCAAGGAAAGAAGACATGCGGTCACTCGATCGCTTCAAAGATTGAAACAAGGAACAAACTTGAAAAAGAACATCGATAACGCAAAGCTTTCTGGCGAAGCGACGGTCACCCTCGACGCAATTTCAACTCCAATCGTCGGATCAAACGATCGCCGTCCCTGGGATCCCGATGGGGTCGGAATTACGAAGCGCTCAAAGCGCCTACTAATGGCCCGTCAGCGATTCACGAATCAGGTCAAGTTCGATCACCCTGAGTGGAGCGACCAGCAAGTTCGCAATGAAGTGAACGAGATGCTCAAGGAATGGGAGAGCATGGCTCCCGGAATCGTGAAGCAGTACGAGCTCTTGGAGCCAACTTGTGTTGCTCCTCGCCGCGATCGAGTAGACAGCCGCGTGGAAGTCGCCGCGATGCGCGGAACGCAGCAGATCCAAAATCTCGAAGCCCACCTTCGCAGTACCCCGAGCGTGAAGGACGGAGCAGTCCGAACTGCGATCGCAGTCCTAGAGCACAGCATTTTCAGCTCACTCGTGCCGGAGATCAAGGAGTCACGCGAGGCGTTCTTTGGCAGCGACGCCCTGATCGACTGGGCGTACGGCGACCCGACAATCGGAAGCACGATCACGAGTGCGGCCGGGATTGGCAACGCCGTGCATGCTCTCCTCGACGACCCGCAGAATGATCCGAAGATGCTGGTGCAACTGAATCTTGAGGTGATTCAAGAGCTCGCGAAAAACCACGAGCGAATCGGCCGCTACTGCCTGATCGATGGAACGGCAATTCCCTCCTTCACTCGTCAGGTCGGAACCTGCAGCGACGAAGAAGAACTTCTAATCAATCGCGGCACCTCTTCGACGTTCATCAAGCACGAACAAAAGGGCGGCACCGTTAAGAAGTGGCGCGGCTACGAGATGCTCACGATCACGGATATGAAAAGCACGCTTCCGTTGGCTTGGATCTTGATCTCAGCACAGCCAACAGCATTCGAAGTCCAGCAAGTAATGGACCTGCTGTTTGACATGTGGCCCGAGTGCCCGATGAAATATCTCGTTGGCGACAGCGAATTTGACTCAAACGAGATCATGCAGATGCTCCACGAGGACTACGGCGTGATCGGCGTCTTCGATCTTCGAGACCAGATGCGCGCAGGAATTGCCGCGATCACAGACGTCGGCCAACCCAAGTGTGTCCGGTGCAAGAAGCCAATGAAGCTCACGCATCGCGAGAAGTTTTGGACCATCGACGATCGCCTGGCGGCCAACAAGCCCCGTCGCGAGCGCATCTCGCTAAAGAACGCGCGGCTCCGCTGGGAGTGCGAGCACGGCTGCCTGCACCCGACAAAGAGCACCCCGAAAAAGCCGGTGCCGCTGAAGCTGCAGACTCGTCCGAGGGACTACTGGCGCGTCTTCACAATGCTGCCGCACGCTGGAAACAGCAAATGGGCCCATCTTCGTTCGGCGCTGATGTACCGCCGCAATTCAATCAAAGCCGTGTTTTCCGCGCTCAAGCGAGAGAAGATTGGGCTGATCGGAAGCGGTAAATCACGCTGGATCCGAACGCAGCGCGAGATGGAATGGATCGTCGGCGGATCACTTTTTACCCAAACGCTTCGCCGCCAGGTTCAGCTCTCGGGCAAGTACGACGACGCCCTGGCCGACGGCGGGCAGTTTCTAAAAGCATGATTTCGCGCTGCAAAACATCGCGATCGTGCCGATTCCGCAGGATCATGTCCCAAGCCACCGAGACAAGAGAAAGGCCGCTTCCAGAGCGGCCTTTCTCGTTTTTCGCATTGATTTGGCAACATAAGGGGGGAATTTCACGAAACGCTTTACTGGCTTTTCACGCCCCGCAAACCCGCATGGTTACGGGGTAAATTCCGTTTACTGATTCTTTAGTTGCCTAAAGCGGGCGACGGGAATCGAACCCGCCCTAAGAGCTTGGAAGGCTCCTGTGCAACCACAACACCTCGCCCGCAGTTACGTCCTCGATTCTAGGACCTACCGACGAACCCCTTCACTTTGCCCGCCTCAACGACCAGTGACTGGGCCAGTAACCGGCACTGTGTAGCCAGCACTGTGACCGGCACAATCGTCGGCCCGTCCCCCTAGTCTGAATCGCAATGATTCGCACTTCGCGCAGGATTCGCACTTCGCGCAGGATTCGCACTTCGCACAGACTGATGTTTCCCCTCGCCGTGCTGGTGGCGGCAGCGTTCGCCGCCCCGGCCGCCGCCGCGCCCTCCGGCCAAGACATGCCGACCGGCAACCTCGATGGCTGGCGCCAGATCTTCTCCGAGGATTTTTTGACCGATGTCCCGACCGGTGGCTTCCCCGGCGGTGCCTACAACGCCAAGTGGTCCACCTACCCCGACACCTGGTGGGACGTGACCCACCGTTCGCGCGCGTCGTCGCAGGTGCTGAGCGTCAACAACGGGATGATCAGCTGGGACTTTCACAGCGAGAACGGCACGCCGCTCAACGCGGTGCCGCAGCCCAAGATCAATGGCTCCGATCCGTATAAGGGGATCACCTATGGGCGTTTCAGCGTGCGTCTCAAATCGACCAAGACCGCCAACGGTTACGGCGCCGTCTTCCTGCTTTGGCCCGACAACGACAACTGGCCCAACGAGGGCGAGCTCGACTTTCCCGGCGGCGAGCTGAACAAGCCGATCGAGTACACGATCATCCGTGCCGACTCGAAGCTCGAGGTCTACGGCAAGCGCAGCCAGTTTGATTTCACCGAGTGGCATACGGCGACGACCGAGTGGCGGCCTGGCGAGGTGAAGTTCTACGTCGACGGGCAGCTGATCGGCACCGAGACCGACCGCACGCCTAAGACGCCGATGCACTGGCTGCTGCAGACCGGCACGATCGAGGCGCAGCCGCCGCCGGGCCCGGCGGTGACGGGGAATCTGCACGTTGATTGGGCGACGGCTTACGCGTATTCACCGGGTACGAGGGCCGACCCGTCTGTCGGCGGCTCCGGCATCACGCGCGTCAGCCTCCGCCGCAACTGCCGCAAGAGCGCTGCGCGTACGGTTGGCGGACTGATCAAGGCGCGATTCCCGAAGGGTTCAAGCAAGCGCGTCCTGCGTCTAAACGGTAAGCGCCGCAACGCGCGACGTTCGATCAACACCGCGAACTTTCCTAACGGCGTCCGCAAGATTTCTGCGGGCTACCGCAAGCGCAGCGGCGCAGGGCACAAGCGCGCTCGCGCCTGCGCATGGATTCGCATCGCCAACTAACGCCTGGTCCCGTTTAAGATGCAGATCCCAACGGGGAGTGGCGCAGTCTGGTAGCGCACTCGGCTGGGGGCCGAGCGGTCGCAGGTTCAAATCCTGTCTCCCCGATACTGAGCTGCGCCAAGTGCCGTCGATACGGCGAAGGCCACACGATTGCGCGTGACATCGAGCAACTGTGCGCGTGACATCGAGCAACTGATCCCAGTGTTACGGCTCTCCCGCTTTCCGCGTTGAACCTACTCCGTATGGATTGGTTTTCAATCCAAGGTTCGCCCCTCGCGTCGAGCAGGGCCGAACCTTGGATGTAGAACTACCTCAGGCGATGGAGAAATGCCAAGGCGGTGTTGCAAAGTCGCAACGCACACCGACAAACCGTGGGCGGGATCTCCCACCGAGCGGTATCCGGCTCGCCGCCCAGTCGACAGCAATCTCTAGTATCCGTCGAATGAACGCTACGACGAAATGCGGTCAAACGAAAGGCCGCCGGTAAATGCGAGCTGCACAAATGCGAGCTGCACGGATCCATGAGCCCGGCGGCCCCGGCGCCGTCGTCGTCGAAGATGTCCCCGCGCCCGAGCTGCTCGGCGGCTCGGTCTTGATCGACGTTCACGCCGCAGGCGTTTCGTTTCCCGACCTACTGCTGAGCAAGGGCCAGTACCAGGTCAAGCCGGACCCGCCGTTCACACTCGGGTCGGAGGGGGCGGGGGTAGTCGCGGCGGCGCACGATGGCGGCGCGTTCAAGGTCGGCGACCGTGTCTCCTTCTTAACACTCGGCGCCTACGCCGAACAGGCATTGGCCTCCGAGATGATGACCTTTCCGCTGCCCGACGAGCTCAGCTTCGAGCAGGGCGCGGCGCTGGTGATCAACTACCACACAGTTCTCTTTGGACTGCGCGACCGCGGACGTCTGCAACCAGGCGAAACGCTGCTCGTGCACGGGGCGGCGGGAGGTGTCGGTACGGCTGCGATTCAGGTCGGCAAGGCGATGGGCGCGCGCGTCCTCGCCGTGGTTTCGAGCGACGAGAAGGCCGAGATGGCCTTGCGGGCCGGTGCCGACGAAGCGATTTTCTCCGGCGACGACTGGCTCGGTCGTGCGCGCGAACTGACCGATGGTCGCGGAGTGGACGTCGTGCTCGACCCGGTCGGCGGCGACCGCTTCACCGACAGCCTTCGCAGTCTCACCGACGGTGGGCGCCTGCTGGTGGTGGGCTTCACCGAGGGGTCGATTCCCGAGGTCAAAGTCAACCGCCTGCTGCTGCGCAACCTCGAAGTCGTCGGCGTCGCGTGGGGTGCGTATGTCGGCACCCGGCCGCAGCTCGCGCGCGAGATCGGCGAGACGGTTAATCGCATGGCCGTCGAAGGCAGCGTCGCACCGCTGATCGGCGAGACGTATGAGCTCGCCAACACCGGTGATGCTCTCCGCCTGCTCGAGGACCGCAAGGCGCAGGGCAAAGTCGTTCTGAAGATTCGCTGAGTTTTCAGCGATTTCTGCACGTTTGGTGTTTAGCCCGTAAATCGGATGGGTACTTACTGCTCAGACCGTCGTTTCGGAGAACCCCTTCGGCGGCAGATGGTCAACAGTTCACCTTCAGAAAGGGAGAATCATGATCGGTGTAGTAATCGCAGTCTTGTTCGCAGCTTTGGTTTACGCGCTTTGCGTGGTAGTCGGTCTGCCCTCGATCGTGGCCATCATCGCCGCAGTCCTCGTCCTCATCGCGGGAATCCCGTCAGGTGGATACGGACTCGGCGGAAGGTTTGACCGCAGGGCTTAGCCCCGGCGGTTGGGAACGTTTCCCTACGCACACATATGTGACTCCCCTCGTAGGAGGAGCGTTCGAGAGGCCGGGCATGCAAAATGCCCGGCCTCTCCTTTTGGTACGCCGGGCATGACCAGACGCTCGGGGGTGAAAGTCCCCTGTGGAGGATGATGTCTCCAACCACAAGTCAGAGGCAACTGCGTCGCCGCGAGGCGGGGTGGGAAGGAAGCCCGAGGCGAA
>JBASTN010000122.1:0-8088 GCA_049274915.1 Solirubrobacterales bacterium | reverse complement strand
CCCATCTCGGCCGCCAGGTCGCGATCGACAAGCAGTCGCGCGAGTGCATCGGCGACGGCTCGGGCGTCGCGCGGATCGACCAGTAGTCCGGTCTCGCCGTCGCGCACCGCATCGACCGCCCCGCCTTCATTGCCCGCCACTACCGGAAGACCGCGCGCAGCGGCCTCGAGGTAGACCAGGCCGAACCCCTCGCCACCGCCCCCCGCCGGTACGCGGCTGGGCATCGCAAACACGTCGGCCTGCGTAAGCAGACGCTCACGCTGAGCGTCGTCGACGGCGCCCGTGAAGCTGATGCAGCAGTTGAGCCCGCGCTCGGCGACTTCACGCTGATAGCCCGAGCGCAGCGGTCCCTCGCCGGCAACAATCCAAAGCGGGTTGAGCCCTCGCCGTCTCAGCCGCTCGACGGCGTCGGTCATCACGTCGTGACCCTTGTAGCGGTCGACCATGCGCGCGATCGTGACGATCGTCGGTCGGTGATCGTCGCTCTTGGTCGCGATGACCGGCTGCTCGCCCGCGGTGGCAGGCAGGTCGACGCCCGGATTGATCACAACGATCTTGCGCGAGTCAGCGCCGAGTCGCTCGGCCTCGGATCGCGTGTGCGAACTGACCGCGATCGTCGCAGCCGACCGATGCACGCCGCTGCGCATCAGTCCCGGACGATTTGGCAGTTCCTGCGCGTGCAAGATCAATACATACGGACGCCGCAGAATCCGTGCGATCACGCGCGCGGCGGGGACCGCGACGATGTGGCCGACCAGTACCACGTCTGGACGACGCAGCAGCGCTACGACCAGGCTCGCCAGGTTGAAGATCACGACGCGTGCTCGCTGGCCAATCACGCCGGGCACGGGCAGTCGCAGCACCCGGCCATCGACGGACCGGTCGAGGTTTGATCCGACGACCGATCCAGGATCTCGGTGCTGGGCCAGGCTGACAACCGTCAGGCTGGCACCGGTCAGCTCACCGGCCAGTCGACCGAGCAGCTGCTGAATCCCGCCGCGGCCGGGCGGGAAGTCTGGTGTCAGCATCAGTACGCGCATTCGCCGGCCGTTCAGGTCGCGGCCTTCGAGCCACAGCGCGAAACAAACTCGCTGAGCTCGCGCTGAAACCGCGCAACTGAGAATTGCTTCGCATGCGCCGCAATGTCAGGTCCGGCGAAGTTTGAGAAGTCGGTGTGACGGAGTGCCTCCGCAAAATCGTCAACGCCGCCGCGCTCGACGAGTACACCGGTTGTGCCGTCGATCACGGTCTCGCGGGTTCCACCGGCGGCGATCGCGACGACGGGACGACCCGCCGCCTGCGCCTCGACCGCGGCGATCCCGAACTCTTCGACGTTTGGCACGATCAAAGCGTCGGCGTGTGCGAACAATTCCGTCAACTTTGCGTCGGGGACACGCCCGACGAACTTCGCGTGCCCCGCGTGCAACGTCTCCAGCCGTCGGCGGTCAGGTCCGTCGCCGACGATCACGATCTTGCGCTTCGCGAGCCCGGCGGCCTCGATCGCTACCTCGACCCGCTTGTGTGCAGTGATCTCACCGACATACAGGAGGTAGCCGTGCGGATCCTGCGGCGCAGCGAATCGGTCGACGTCGACCGGCGGATGAATCACCGTGGAATCGCGATCGTAAAGCTGTTCGATTCGTCGCTGCGTGATCTGTGAATTGGCTACGAAATGGGTCACCCGCGTCGCGGCCTGTGTGTCCCAGGCACGGATCCGCGCAAGCACACGACGCATCACAGGGCGTAGGGGGGCCGGGGTGTCTGCGACCGTGCGATCGTGCTCGTGCCACGCGTAGCGAAACGGCGAATGGCAGTACGAGACGTGTATCGCGTGGGCGCCGGGTCGCACCCCATGCGCGAAGGCGCTGCTGCTGGAGATGACGATCTCGTGATCCGCCACGGGCAAGTGCTCGACGGCACGCGGGAATAACGGCAGCAATGCCCGAAACGACTTCTGACCAACACCGAGCCGCTGCAGACCACTGGTCACAACCTCACGGCGAGCGAACCGGTCACCCAACTGTTCGTAGTCGAACAGCGTGGTGTAGATCGGCGCCTCAGGCCAGCAGCTGGCGATCGCCGAGAACGTTCGCTCGGCCCCGCGGGCCGTCAGGAGATAGTCGTGAACGAGTCCGACGTTTGCGACCTGGGGCTGCCAGGGCGGCGTACTTGCGGATGACCCGTCGAGTGAGCGAGCGCGGGCGGCCGCCGGTGCCTCGACCGCGTTCATCGCTCATTCCCTGAGCGATCGTCGAGTAATGCGCATTGGCGATCCATCACAGTGATTGTGCTGGCATCGCCGCCCAGTGATGTGAACAACGCGTGACGCGCCGGTAACGATCGTTTAAGGCTTCTTCCAGCTCATCAACGAGATCGCTCGTTGCGACGCAAAGCGAATGTTTTGCCAGTCATGAACCGGCAGCGGTGCGTAGTCGTACCGGTAAAGAATGTTCTGGCCCGAGTAGAGCGATGTCGTGATGAAATCCTTGACCGTCCGCGCTTTGCGCCGTTCGGCGACGCTCTGCCCGTAGACGTCTGCGTAGTCATCCCAGAACGCGATGTAGCTGAGACTACAGGTCGGGTATGCGCCGGGTTCGAGCAGAGTGCTCGCGCCGGACCAGTCCCCGAGCGGGTTGATGCGTCCGGACGGATGCGTCGGCAGTCCACGGTAGTAGGTGTCGCGGCAATTGGCACCGCGGCGGCCGGTACGGATTGACAGTCGATCGATCGTCGGCTCGACGAACTGGCCAGATCCCGAGTAGCCGGTGGTGGTCGCAGCCTCGAGGGGAATCCAAAACGTCTGCTCGTAGAAGCTGTATTTCTTGCCATAGGCCGGGTAACCATCGAAGCGGTTCGAGTCTTGGTAGACATACTCTGCACCTACGCCGGAGTGACTCGGTCGCTTCTGGAGTCCCTTGACTCGGGCCGTCGCGAGGTCGAGATAGGCGATCGAGCCCGGCGTCGCGAGCAGGGTGTGTGCGCGATCGCGCGCCGACGATCCGAATGCCTTGCGGACGTTGGTCGGATTAGGCCAGGTCGAGCCGGCGAACGACGAATGCCAGTCAAGCGTTGGAGCGGCGTACTGCACAAAGGTCTTGAACTGGCGGGTCTGTTGTTCCTGTGCCGGCGGGACGACGCGCAGCACTGGCTGCTGCTTGCAGCTGACATCAGTGCGACCCGAGCGATTGCCCGGGATCGCCTGGATGCCGGGCAGTAGCTCGCCCCACTGGTCGTAAGTCTGGTCGCCGAACCAGGCAGTCGCGAGTCGCTCGTTGGACAACCGAAAACGCGCGTACGGAGCGAGATCCGGATCGCCGGTCGGAAGTTCGCAGTGCTTCGGGAAGTTTGCGACAACTACCAGGGCGCTCTGAGCGGCCGGCACCGTCGCCAATCGCGCCGGTCCAGCGACGCTGGCGTTGCCCTCGAGCCACTGGCGTTCGGCGGGCGTCGGTGCGTTGTCTGCCGTCGTAAACCGCGCCGGGTTACCCGGGCCGAAAGCACCCGGACCGATCCGCAGACCACCGTCGTGCGTGTCGTCGGCGTAGTAGTCGATGTTCTGCTTGGCGCGGTACCCGCAGCCGCGTGTCTTGGTCGGCGACGTGTGCGTTCGCCAGAACCCGAACCACACCTCCTGGGCGATCGACTGCGTCGATGTGCCGAAACCAACGATGTCAGAGCCGGAGCACTTCGCGCCGAGCGGATCGGGCTCTGGAGCTGGCTTGTGCGGGCCGTGCTTGTGCGGCTTATGCGGGCCGTGCTTGTGCTGCTTGTGCGAGCCGTGCTTGTGCTGCTTGGCACGCTTCTTACTGGTGGCGCCGGCGTCCGCCGACAGCGCGACGAACAAGCAGGTGACGATCGCCAGCGCGACGCCGAGCGATACTGCGGAGTGGGCCGAGATCCGACCTGCGAAGCGTTGAAGAATCATTCAGGGGCTCCTTGCGCGCCAAGAAAGTTGTGACTTGCCGAATTCAGTAAAGATTCGTCTACGGCTTGGACCGGCTTGTTAAGAGCCGGTTTTCAGGCGGAGACAGGTTGGTGACGACAGACGCCCGGTCGCGACTGAAGGCGCGCCCGGGCGTCGATGCATGAGGCAGCTACTTCTTCTTCTTCTTCTTTGCCTTGAACGTCAGGTTCGTTGTCTGCGTGATCGCAGCTCCGGAGGCCGGCTGGAAGGTGATCGTCACCTTCACGACCAGCTTCTTCTTTTTCTTCAAGTACTTCTTGGCTGCACTGTTGAGCTTGAACGTGATCGCAAGCGTGGTCGCTGCATTGGCTGTAGCCGCCGCCGAACCGGCCTTCTGCACTTTGAGCTTCTTGCCCTTCGGCAGCTTGGCCGTCCCGGCAGCGGTCAGCGATCCGGCGCCAGACACTTCCGCGGGTATCGCGGCGCTTTCACCAGTGATCTTGGATGGGAGCAGACGTAGCGAGTTGACGATCGGCCCCGGCTGCACAGGCGGAGTCGGCGGAGTCACCGGGTTGGTCCGCGTAACTGAAACCGTGGCGGTCGTGCTGTTGGTCGACCCGTCGGTGCAGGTCAGGCTGATCGTGTTGGCACCCAGTACGAGGGGCTGTGATGAGCCATTGACCTTGTTACAGCTAGGCGCGACGCCGGAGTCGTCGGTCGCGGTGTAGGTCAGCGTGACGGCGGCGGCCGTTGTAGTTGAACCGTTGACCGGCGCGGTGATTACGACCACCGGCGGAGTCGTGTCGGTGCTCGTGATTCGAGTGATGCTTACCGTCGCGGTCGAACTGTTGTCGGAAGCGTCGGTACATGTGACGCTGAGTTCGTTAACGCCAAGCGCGAGTGGTTGCGAAGAGCCGCTGGCCTTGTCGCAGACAGGCGTGGCGCCGGAGTTGTCGGTCGCCGTGTAGGTCAGGTTGACCGCTGCGGCCGAGGTCGATGATCCGTTGATCGGCGCGCTGATCGTGACGACCGGAGCGGTCGCGTCGACCGGGAGGTCGGTTACGCATTCGCCGGATCGCTTGACACAGAGCACCTGCGTGGCGCCGTTGGCGCCGGTGTAGAGATTGGTCGCCTGCGTCGCGAACAACAGCGTGTCGCCGTCGCTGTCGAGCGTGAATCCGCTGACGACTTCGGTTGTCAGGTCTCCCGATGCCGGACGCGTGACCCACTCGACAGTACCGGTGGTCAGCGAACCGGTCCCAGCTTTGTCAATCATCATCACACGATCGCGGCTAGACGGGGAGGAGGGCGGAAATGTTCCGGTCTGTGTCAGCGTTGGAACGCCGCCGAAGTCGATTCGCGATGTGAGGAGCGCGACGCGATTCCCGTCTCCGGAGAGCGAGATATCGTTGATCGGGCGGGCCCCTGGGTCAGACGGAACCGTGCCCGTCCAGCGAGTCAACCGCTTAGTGCCGATCCTGCGGTTAACGCCCGGAGACATATCGGAGACAAACGCGTCCCTGGTGGATATCGCCGTGCCGGTGTCCGACCTAAATCGCCGATCCGAGATGAAGGCGATGGTGTTGCCGTCGTCACTGATTCGAGGTATCAGGAACTGCAAGGTCGGAACGATCCCGAACAGACTAATAAAAGGCCCGAGGCAGGCCTGTTCCTCCGGCGTCATATCCTCTTCCGGAAATCCGACCTCAAAGATCTGGACCGCTGTGTTGAGGTCGCAAGTCGGGTTGTCAAGGTCATCAATCGCTGCCACCCACCGCGTTTTGGCGGCTAGTCCATCAGCGATTCGACGCCACAGCACCATCCCGCCAAGGGATCCGATGTCGCTCTCGTCGCCGTCGAGTAGCCTGGCGTGAAGATCGGCCTGGGCCCTCCCCCACATGCCTTCCCACACAACGGTCGTGCCGTCACCGCTAATGCTTGCCAACGGCCGACCATCCTTCAGAGACAGCGAGGAGTCGAACTCAAGCAGGTACGGCAGAGGGTCGCCAACAGCGCCGACTTCCTTTTCGGGGTTCGGCGACGGTCGGTCATAAGCGATGCGTGTTACTAGCTCGGTGGTGTTCGCCGCCAGGTCTCGCACGTAGAGCTGATTTGGAGCCGTCGTATTGCCGCTGACAGCGCCAAGGTTGGTAAACGCCATGTTGGTGAAAATGACCTTTGTTCCGTCGTCGCTGATCGCCGCGTCAGTCTTCGGCGGCAACTCGGAACCCCAGAGACACTCTTCTCCTGCTTCGACGATCGGCGTGCCTGAGGGCGGCATCGTCGGCAAACTGTAGGCCGCGCCCGCCGAACCGCCGTTGACCGCCGAGGCGAGTTCGAACGCGCCCGCCTCACCGATCGTCTTGCTCATGTCACGTACGAACACGTCACGCCGGTTGTTGGTATCGCCGGGCACCAGGGAGTTCTCGCCGCTAGCGAAGACGACGAAACGGCCGTTCGCGCTGATCGACGCGATGCCGTCAACGCCGCATTGATTGGTTGCGGACCCAAGCCGCTTGGCGACCAGCCTCAACGGCGCAGAATCTGAGCGCAGGTCCTTGCGGAAGATTCCGCCAGACGGTGCGTCGGCGGGAAGTAGATTGCCGGCCGTGCTGTAGAAAACCGCGAAGCGACCGTCGTCAGAGATGTCAACGGCATTCGATGCGCTGCCAGCAGGAGCTTGGAGTCCGCCTGCAAGCGAACCCGTCACGAGCGAGGCGCCGGTCGACCACGCGGCCTGCGCGGGAGTGGCGACGACGGCGCAGATCAGTACTGCGATCGCGGCCAAAAGGACGAGCTGAATTCGGCCGAGTGGTCTCGTTTGCGAGCCTGCCGAGGCGACGTGCGACATATATGAACCTTCCGTAATTTCGGTTTCGTTGAATCGTTCTGAATCGATACCGAAAGTGTGCGCCCTATCAACGTGCGTGAGGTGAAGAAAAAGTGTGGATGTGGTGACAGAGTGGTGACGGACGGAGAGCCGTCCAAGCCACACGGTCACGGCAGAACGCAGAAGGGCCGGGCATCCTGCCCGGCCCTTCTGATCGTGCAACCGCGAGAACGAGAAACTCACGGTCTTGGTGTCTGCGTGGTTACGGCTTGTTCCAGTTCATCTGGACGATCGCGACCTGGCTGGCCTGACGGAGGTTGCTCGGGAGCGGCGTGTAGTCGTTCGCGTAGAGCAGGTTCTGTCCGGTGTAGAGCGAGGTGGTGATGAAGTCCTTCACTGTGCGGGCCTGGGCCTGCTCGTTGCCGACGTTGCCGTAGACATCGAAGTAGTCGTCCCAGAAGCCTGCGTAGGTGATCGTGCACAGCGGGTAACGCGCATTTTGCAGCGTGCCGTTGGTCTGTGACCAGTCGCCGTAGACGTCAGGTGCGCCACTGCCGTTGAGCGGTACGTTCGCGTACGTCACACCCGCGCAGTTCGAACCCTTGCGGTTGTTGCGGATCGCGATGACGTCGTTGGTCGGCTCCTTGTAGATGCCCGAGCCAGTCGGTCCACCAGCGTTCGCCTGCTCAAGCGGAATCCAGAAGAGACGCTTGTTGAACGAGTAGGTGAAGCCATACGTCGCGTACGGAGAAACCTGGTTGGCGTCGCTGTACTTGTACTGGGCCGGGTCGAGGCCTGCCGGGTTGTCGGCGACCTTCTTGAACGCGTTTTCACGAGCGGTCGCAAGGTCGGAGTAACCGATCGAACCGGGGGTGTTGCGGACCTTGTTGGCCAGCGGACCGTTACCGGCGGCGCCACCATTGACTACGTTGGCGGGGTTCGGCCAGGTCGTGCCGGCGAACGCGCCGCCCCAACCGGTCGTCCCGTCAATCCCGCCGAGGTACTGCTTGAACGAGAACGTCGTACCGGAGCTGTCAAAACGCACGACGCGCTTGATGATCTCGTCCTGGCACTGCTGAGTGGTCTTGTTACCAGCGTTGTTGGGGATCGCTTGGATACCCGGCAGCAACTCGCCCCACTCGTCGTTCGCCGCGTCGCCGGTCCAGGCGTTCTCGAGGCGAGTGTTGTTGACCTTGAAGCGCGCGTAGCCAGCCAGGTCGGGGTCGCCGGCCGGGAGCTCGCAGTAGCGCGGGAAGTGCACGATCACAGAGGTGGCACCGGTCGCGATCGGAGCGACGGCGAGCTTGCCGGCACCGGTCGTGCCCTGAGCGGCTTCCATCTGTGTGCGCTGAGC
>JBASTN010000121.1:0-12306 GCA_049274915.1 Solirubrobacterales bacterium | reverse complement strand
GACGGAAAGTGGACGGTAGTCCGATCGATGCAATCGCTCATTCAGGTGACTTTGTCGAGACCCTGGCGTATGAACGTCACGCGACGACCTATACGGATTCGTGCCGCCCGAGCCGACGAGCGTTGATCGCCGCTCCTTTGTAAGAAATCGGCTTGGCCGGCGACCCAGCGACGACGGCCCCTGCAGGAACGTCGCTTACGACGACCGCACCCGCTCCGATCACCGCGTCGTCACCGATCGAGATCGGGCCGACGAGGATCGATCCAGTGCCGACCGTGACGCGATCACCAATTACCTGGAAACGGTCGCTGCCCAAGGGCGCGTCGGCAGCGAAGGAGACGAAGTGGTAAACGGTCACGTCCCGGCCGATCTTCATCTGGACGTGAACTCCGACTCCGAGAGCGTGGTGCACTAGCTCCAGGTTCGGTCCGGGCTCAACTTCGGGGGGCAGAATCGCCTTGAAGACCATGAAGTTGATCGCCTTGAGGATGCGAGCGGTTCGCCGAAACCCTCGACGGTGCAGCCGACAACTGAGCATCCAGATTCGCAGCGGGTGGACGGCGTTCACTTTTCGCGATCCTCCGGTGGTCATTGATGAGCCGGGGTGGCGCGCGGCGCGCGGTCAGGTTGGCGCCGCGGGAATCGCGTGAAGCGGTCGTATTCGGATGCCGATACGTCGGCGGTGCTGATCAGTCCAAGCGGCATCGATGGCGTCTGATCGATCAGGCGCCTGCACTCACTTGCCGCGCTTGATTTCGTAATTCCTGGCCGTGCGGCGACGATCAAGGCGTCGGCGTGGCGGGCGATGCGCGTTGCGTCGCTCGCTCGCAACAGCGCGGGGACATCGAGCAGCACGAGGTCGAATCTCGCGGCAAGGTCGTCGATCACAGCACCGATCGCCCCCGTTGCGATGAAATCGCCGGGCTCGGCCGGGGTGGTGCCTGCGGGGAGGATCCACAACCCGCCAAGCGGCGTGTGGTCGACAGCTACGGACGACTGGTCCCCGTTGGCCGCGCGATCGTTGCCGTTGGTCCCAGATGAGTTTCCATTGAGGGTGGCAAGCGGGCTGCGCAGCGGTACGGCGGCGCAGACGTGGTCGAGCGTGACCGATTCGACGGCAACATCGCTGACGCCGTGACGATCCGACACCTGAAAAAGCGCGCTGAGGCTGCCTCTGGTGAAGTCGAGATCGACGACGACGACCTTGCGACCGGAGCGGGCGAATCCAAATCCCAGATTCGCAACCAACTCGGAGCGCTCGTCTGAGTCCGTCGGACTGACGGCGATGATCGTGGTCGCCGGATGGGCCAGAGCCGCGTACTCGATGTTTCCGATCACGCGGCGATAGGCGTCGGCAGTGGCGGAGTTCGGCTCTTGGGCGAGTGCGATCCGGCCGGCGAAGCCCCCGGAAGCCGAACTCGGAACCCTTCCGAGCAAAGGCACACCGAATGCCGCGGCGAGATCTTCGCCGCGGCGCAGCCGAGAGTCGAGCGCGTCGCGAACCAGCGCGAGTGCGATCCCGGCAATCAGTCCGAGGATCAGCCCGAGCGAAGCGTTGCGAAACGGAGCGGGCTGGACCTGCCGGGCGCTGGTCGCTCGCCGGACCAGCAGCGAGTTTGAAGTCTGCAGGGTCTGCAGGGTGCGCAACTGTTGTTGTTTCTCCTCGAGATTCTTGTAGAGATCGGACTTGTCGTCGGAGTCGAGCATGCGGAGCCGCGAATTCACCTCGCGCAGCGTTCGATTGACGGCCGCCGTGTCGAGGCGTGCGCGGAAGTTGGTGTACTGAGCCGCGTACTCATTGGCGATGCGTGCGGCAATCTCGGGGTCGGTATCGGTCACCGCGATCACCAAAATGTCAGTCTTTCCGAGCGCCGAAACCGTCGTGCTGGCGAGCAGCCCATCGACAGTGCGGTCGGGGAGCTTCAACTTGAGCAGCGTTCGTTCAGCGACAGTCGGGAGCTTCGCGAGTTCAATCTGAGTCTGAGCCAGCCGTTCTCGATCAGCTTGGAAATCCGGATCGGGCGTGTCGGTCAGGCTGTTGGCGAGGCTCTGCCGGCTGAGCAAAACCTTGGTCTCGGCTGTGTACAACTTGTCCTGAGACTGCGAGAAGGCAAACGCGACAGCTGGAAACGCGACCAGGCAGAGCAGCAGAATCCATTTCTGCCGCTTGACGATCGCGAAAACGTCGGTCAGCGAAGCTCCGCGTTGATCGCGGACGTCTGGTGTCTCGTATCTATCCATCGCGTTGGTCACGTCGCACTGGTCACAGACGCCGAGCGGGGCCGAGCCGTAGCGCTGCCGTGCGAGATTCGCAAGCCGAAGCAGCCATTCGGTGAAGATTTGGTTACGGACCGGCGACTGCGCAGTCGCCGTTTACACCGCTGTCACCAAACCAGAACAAAAAATCCACATCCTGCAGGCCGGTCGCGGTTAGCTTCGGTCCCATCTGAAGCGAGACGATCGAAAGGCGATCCACGATCAGGCCAACTCGGTATTAACGGCCGCGATCGATCCAAGACCGAATCTATGACGGCCCTGCAGACAAGAAGCCCGGCGGCAGCACTCACGCAGCGCACGGCCTCGGCCCCGCGTGACGCGATCTCGGTCTTCGAGCCGATCGGCGCCCGGCGCAACGGCCACACCGGCGGCTCCGCCGACTCGGTAACGCGCAGGTTCCTCGCGGTCGGCGACGCGGTTGCCGCGGTGGGAGCATTCGCCGCGACGCTCGCGCTCGTCGGCGGTGACATCGCAGTGAGCGTGCTGGCGGCGGCGATCGTTGTGGTGCCGATCAACAAACTGCTCGGGCTGTACGACCGCGACGCGTATGTCCTCAACAAGACGACGCTCGATGACCTGCCGCGCCTGGTCAACGCCTCGACGATGCTGGCCGTCGTCGGCGCCGGCTCATACGACTTGGTCGGGCCAGGCGACGGAGCTTTCAGCGCGCGTCATCTCGTGTTGCTCGCCGCGATCACCGCGCTGGCTCTGGCGATCGGTCGGGTCACCACGCGTGCAATCGCTCAGCGACGTGTAAGCGCCGAACGTTGTCTCGTGATCGGTGGTCGCGACGACTGCGACGAACTGCGCCGCAAACTCTCGTTGAGTCCGACGGTCAACGCGGCGATCGTTGCTCGGGCGCCGCTTTCGGCGTGCGGCTCGCCGGGGCTGCGCGACATTCGCGACGTCCTCGTGCGCTGCGACGTTGACCGCGTGATCGTCGTGCCCGACGAGGCCCGGCCAGACGAGGTTTCAGAGGCGATCCGCGCGATCAAGAGTTTCGACGTCAAAATCAGCATCGTGCCGCGACTGTTTGAGGCGATCGGCTCCTCGATCGAACGCGATGAGATCTGCGGCACCGAGCTGATGGGCGTAAAGGACTTCCGGATGACGTCGTCATCGCGCATGGTTAAGCGCTCTCTCGATGCGACTGCCGCCGCAATTGGACTACTGCTCGTCGCGCCGGTCTTCGTGGCCGTGGCGATTCTCGTCAAGCTTGACTCCGCGGGCCCAGCCTTGTATCGCCAGCGGCGCATCGGTCGCGACGGGGATGGGTTTTCGATGATCAAGTTCCGCACGATGGTCGACGGTGCCGACCGTCAGAAAGAGGCTTTGCGCACTCAGAACGAGACGGCGGGACTTTTCAAGATTGCCAACGACCCGCGCGTGACGCGCGTCGGTCGGCTGCTCCGCAACACATCGCTCGATGAACTGCCGCAGCTGATCAACGTGCTCAGGGGCGATATGAGCCTGGTCGGACCCCGGCCCTTGGTCCCAGACGAGGACGAGAACATCACCGGCTGGTATCGGCGGCGCTCGCACATCACGCCGGGCATCACCGGCGTCTGGCAGCTGCACGGTCCGGTGCGAATCCCCCTGCACGAGATGGTCAAACTGGACTACACGTACGTCGCCGACTGGTCGCTTTGGGGTGACATCAAGATCTTGCTGCGCACCGTTCTCCACGTCGTCGGCCGCCGCGGACTTTGAGTCGACCCGCCCGACGAACTCGCGCGGAATCGACCGTTCCGCGACGGCTGGCTAAACGCGCATCGGCAACCGCGGCGGCCCTGACGGCACTCGCAGCAGTTCTGTCTTGGTCACCTGGCAATCCCGTTGCCGGCGCGGCGGCACCGCCGCTGCGCCCGATCGACCCACCCGTCAACTACGTCTCGATCGGCGACTCCTACACCGCTGGACAGGGCGTGGCGGTCCAACTAAGCCCCGCGACGCCACGGTGCCGACGATCCAGCAACAGCTACCCACGACTCGTCGAATCCAAGCTTGAGATGCGCGTTGGTGTAGAGGGGGACGACGTCGTCAGTCTTACCGACGCAAGCTGTTCGGCGGCGACGACCACACACCTTACGACCTCGCAGTGGACCGGATCGGGATACAACCCACCGCAGCTGAACTTCATTCAGTCGCCGACAGGACCGGTCAACACGGACTATGTATCGATCGGGCTCGGCGCCAACGACGCGCGGCTGCTCGGGATACTGAACAACTGCCGCGACGCGACGACATCGCGGCTCGAAACCTGCGAGCAGGCGATGCAGCGCAACAATCGCAATCCGTTTGCCGAGATCGCCGCAGTAACGAGCAAAATCGACCAGACGATCGCTCTTGTAAGACAACGCGCGCCGCGCGCGGTGATCCTCGTGGTCGGCTACCCGGCGCTCGTGCCGAGCGCGGGCAGCGCGGCCTGCCAGCCGGTGATGGGGCTAACGCCCACCGACATGGTCTACTTCGACCGCGTACATCGCGCGCTCAACTCGACGCTCGCGGCCGCGGCGGCGGCGCGAATGGTGCGTTACGTCGATACGTACACGCCTTCGATCGGGCACGACGCCTGCCAAAGCGTCTCGGCTCGCTGGATGGAACCTCCGATCGCCGGAGCGGCGCTGCCGGGCGACCATCCAAACGCAAAGGGGCACCGGAAGATGGCCGACGCGGTCGTCGCCAAGATCTTCGAGGCGACCTGGCCCTAATGCTACGCCCCGCTCACCGCTTGGCGATGTAGCGGCGCTCAACGATCAGGAAGAACAACCACGACACGGCGATCGCCGCGACCGCCTCTACCAGAATGAGTGCGTTGTTGGTGGTCCCCAGATAGCGGTTCCAGACCTGAATGAACGTGTCGTGTACGAGATAGATCGAGTACGAGAAGAAGCCGAGATACGCGGCAAACCGCAGCGGCCGCTCGCCTCCCGCTCGCATCAGTCGCGAGTCCTCGCGCGATATCGCCCAGTTGAGCAGGGCGAAGAACGCGACGCCGACGACCAAGTCGAAGAAGACGTCGGTAAGCATGAACTGGTTGCCCGCGAGCGTCAGCGGTATCTGCGGCTCGCGCTGAATGCCGCCGGTCACCAGCAACAGGAATCCCGCCAGGGTCACGCTGCGTGTCCAGCGTGGCAGTTTGACGTTGCCAAGGTAGGCCTCGGCGGCAAGCATCCCGAGAAACCATTCAAAGCAGCGCGCCGGCATCTGCCCGTAGAGGATGCGTGACTCCAGCGGTGAGTTGCCGTCGGGCAGAAACCCGCCCGCCGGCACCGACGTGATGATCAGCTGGGAGCCGACGCGCCAGGCGAGCGCGACGCCGAGCGCCCAGAGCGTGATCTTCAGTGGGTCAAAGCGGCGAACGAAGCGAACGACCAGCGCGTAAGCCGCGTAAAGCTGCACCTCTAGCGCGATCGTCCAGGTGACGAACAACGCCGGCACCGGGATGAAGTTCGCGCTGACGACGAGAATCTGCGTTGCCCATGCCAGCGACCAGGGCACCGTGCCCTCACCCCAAGGAGCAGCCGGCTGATCCAGGTTACCGAGTGCGATCGCTGTGACTACGGCAAGCGCGGCCCCTGCCCAGTAAGTCGGAACAAGCCTGAAGAAGCGCCGGCGCCAGAACACTCGCTGGTCGAAGGCTCCGTCGTGTCGGGTCGCGGCCCAGCGATAATGGATTGAGAACCCTGAGAGCACGAGAAACAAACCGACACCGATGAATCCGATCGCCTGCCACGGGCGCAGGATGATCAGGGGTCCAGTGAATGCCGGCAAGTGATGCAGCAGCACGCTGATCGCCGCGACCGCACGCAGGGCATCGACGACGAGCAGTCTGCGCACGATCCCGGATTCGGACGGCTGCGACTTCGCGCCGGGCGCCAACGATCTCCCGCGCGGCAGTGCGGGATCTGGCGCTGGCGGGTTCTCAACCCGCGGCGTAAGCGTTTCAGGCGGCGGGCTCAAGACCGATCCGATCTGCGTCGAGGTCTCGGACCCGGCGCGCGGGGACACCCGCGTATAGCCCGTCTCGCGCGCAGTCGTCGGTGACTACCGCGCCCGCCGCGATCACACAGCCGTCGCCGATCGACACGCCCGCCAAAATCGTGACGCGCGTTCCGATCCAACAGCCGTCGCCGATCGACACGGCAGCGCCGCGGTATTCGCCGGCGCGACGTGCAGGCGGTCCAATCTCGTGCGTCGAAGTCGTAATCATCACTTCCGGCGCCAGCGAGCAGCGCGCACCGATCGTTACCGGCTCTCGATTCTCGAAGTGACATCCCTGCCCGACCAGTGTCTCTTGGCCAATCTCGACCTGGCCGCTATGGAACTGGCATCCGGCTCTGACGCCCGAAGTGCTGACGTCGAGGCCGCCCCAGCGGTAGAGACGCCGACGGGTCGACGGCAAGATCAGCGATGATCCGCCGAGTACGTTTACGGCTAACTGCCACGGCCTGTACGCGGCGATGCGCTTGTGCTGGGCGACCACGTCGGGCTACTCGACGAGCATCGCGTGGGTGTCGTACCAGCCGGGCAGAGAGCGTCCGGTGTAACGAGGGATACGAGCTAGCAAGATCCGGCCGAGCCTGACCTTGCGCAGCGGAGAGGTCTCACCAAACAGCCGGTACGAGCGAAAGATCGAGCGGTACCTGCGCAGTGCCTCGTCGCGGTCGATCCACGGCCCGACGTCGCCGCCGAATGCCCCGGAGGCGTCACGCTCGAAGCGGTAGTCGATCGGAGCGCCACTGATATTGGTCGTGCGCAGTAGTTGTCCGGGAATGTTCGCCTGCTGCACGACGGCGTATCGCCCGTAGCCGAGTTCGGAGAACAGATCAAACTCTTCGACCAGCGCCTCGTATGAGAATTTCTCGGACTCGATCGAGAGGTAGCGCGGGCGGTGGCTGAAGGCCCGCAACGCCGTCAGGCAGTGTCGGTCGGCACCCTCGATGTCGATCTTCAGGTAGTACGGCATCCCGTACCTGCGCAGGCAATGTCCGAAATCGACAGCCGGAACGGTGACTTCTTCGAAACCGGCAAGGTTCTCGCGGCGCGAGACCCACTCGCCGTCGGTAGTCCCCCAGGCGCTGAGCCTGTCACTGCGGTAGAAGGTGACGCTTGTTTCGCCCGGCTCCGTGATCGCGCCCTCGACGATCGTCACGCGACCGTCGGCGATCTGCTCGGCGAAGCGCTCGCGACACGCCGCGGCCAGCTCGGGGTTGGCCTCGAAACCAACGACGCGAAATCCCATCGCGAGGTAGAAAGCCGTGTCCTCACCTCGATGCATGCCAACGTCGAACACGAGATCCAGTGAGCTGTCAATTGCATGAGCTGGACTGTTCATCGGCGCGAATATATGCCGCTTCCGTGACCACGATGTAATCGCTTGGTGAACGCCCGCGACGGCATCGATACGTCGGCAACGAGGCGTTAACGATTGGCCGTGGATGTCGACTTAGACTCGGCTCTTCGGCGGCGCCAGTAATCCGCGTCGCGCGACTCGCGAATGCCAGAGACCACGACCGTGATCGAGAATCCCACGCAGAGCATCGAGAATCCCACGCAGAGCCGTCCTGCCGACACTTCGGCGATTACGGTGCCGGTCATTACGGTGCCGGTCATTACGGTGATCGTGCCGACCTTTCGACGCACCGGGCAGCTCCTGGAGTGTCTGGCCGCGCTCGCAGGCCAAACGCTTCCGCCAGCCAAAGTGATCGTCGTCGTGCGTGACGAGGACCAGGAAACTCGCACCGCTCTGGCGCGCTGGTACGGACCTCAGCCGACGATCACCACGGTCAAGCGACCGGGCCAGACGCACGCGATGAACAGCGCGCTGCGCGACGCGATCGGCGACATCGTCGCGTTCACCGACGACGACGCCGTGCCCCGCGCCGACTGGCTCGAGCGACTCGCTGAGCACTACCGCGATCAAACGGTCGGTGGCGTGGGAGGCAAGGTGATCGTGCCGCGCCAGACCGCCGCCGGCAGTGATCCGCGACTGCCTGTGGGCGCGGTCACGCGAACTGGACGCCCGCTTGGTAATCATCACCTCGGCGACGGCCCGGCACGTGACGTGCTCTGGCTAAAGGGTGTGAATATGAGCTACCGGCGTAGCCTCTGTGGATTCGACGAAAGCCTGCGCGGGCGCGGTGCCCAGGTCGCCAACGACTCCGACATCGCACTGCGCATCCACGCTGCCGGATGGCGAATTGTCTACGACCCAGCCGCGGCGGTTGACCATTTCGCCGGGCCGCGGTTTGACGCCGACGCTCGCGGGCGGCAGAGTGTTCAAGCGATGCGCGATGCGGTCTTCAACGAGACGCTTGTGCTCCTGCGTTGGCTGCGGGGCTGGCGTCGTCCGGCAGCAGTCGCCTACCTGTTCGCGGTCGGTGTACCGCGTGGCCCGGGGCCGCTCGGTGCGATCAAAGCGGCACTCAGCGGCAGGCGCTCAGCGCGAGACGCACTACTGGACTCTGCGCACTCGACTGCGGCGCGTGTCTCGGCGGTGGGTCGCTGGATCGCCGAACGCAAGACGGTCACCACTCCACCGCCACCCCACGATGTTTAGGCCGACTGCTGGCACGCGGCCCGACGCCGTCACGGTCGTGGCGCACGAGATCGGTCCGTTTGGGGGAATGGAATGGCAACTCGCGGTGCTCGTGACCGGGATGCTCGAACGTGGGCTTGAAGTGACGTCGATCGGCCGCCGGATCGAACTCGCGCCCCACCCCGGCCTACGTGTCGTCGAACTGAGCGGGCCACGCAGGCCGTTCCCGATCGCCTATCTCTGGTTCTTCGTCGCCGGAACGGCGGCGGTCGCGAAGTACCGCCGTGGCCCGGTTTACACAATCGGTGCGATCGTGCTCAATCGCGTCACCGCGCGAAAGGTTCCGTTCTGTCACACGGCGTTTGCCCGGTCTCCCGATCGTGCCTCGCGAGCAAGTCGCGACTCGCGGTTGTTTCGCGTCAACGCCGTTATCTCGGCCGCGATGAGTCGCTTTGCCGAACGGCTCGTCTACCGACCCAGGTGCACCGGCCAGTTGGTGGCGATGTCGACCGGTGACGCACGCGAGCTGGAAGAGCTCTTCCCCGCGATCGCGCCCGTCGCGGTGATCCCCAACGGCGTCGACACCGGCCGGTTCCGGCCCGACCCGGTATCCCGCCACGAGATCCGCACGCGGCTCGGGATCGCACCAGACACTCTGGTCGCGGTATTTCTCGGCGGCGATTGGGCACGCAAAGGCCTGCCACAGACGATTACCGCGCTCGGCCGGGCCCGCCGCTGGACGCTGTTGGTCGTCGGGTCCGGCGACGTGGCCGCGATGACCGCGTTGGCGGGCCGTGAACTCGCTGGTGACCGGGTGATTTTTGCTGGCCGTGTCGATGATCCAGAGCGCTTCCTCGCGGCCGCCGACGCACTCGCGATGCCGAGCAGCTACGAGCCGTGGGGAAACGCGATGCTTGAGGCCTGCGCCTGCGGCCTACCGGTCGTCGTCGCCCCGGCCAACGGCGTACGCGATTTCGTAGTGGCAGGCGAGAGCGGACTGTTCGTCGCGCCAGACGCGACAAGCGTCGCCCAGGCGCTCGAACAACTTGAAGACGAGGATCTGCGCCTGACGATGGGTAGACGCGCTCGCGAGATCGCCGCCGGTTACTCGTTCGATCATGTCGTCGACCAGTACGTGCGACTACTGACCTCGACTACGGGCTCGTCGCCGACCGCGGTTCGCCCGGTCGCGATCTGACGGCCGCCGTCCAACCGAGCAAGATCCAGACCAGCGGCGTCACCGCGTAGTGGCCGCCGCTCGTCCAATGACCGAGGGTGACAACGAGAATGCCGAGAATCGCCAACGACAGCCCGTCGCGATCCCGCGCGTAGTTCTTGATCGCGAAGGCAAACGCGGTGACAAACAAAGCGAAGAACACGAACCCGCCAAACAATCCAAGCGATACGAAGCTGTTGGAGATGTCGATCTCGGTGTTGCTGTAGCCGGCGGCATTCTCTCCGCCTGGGCCGAAGCGGCGGATCGCGTTGTTAGTCACCCCACTGCCGCGCCCAACCGGATCGGTCAGGCCCTGTCGAATGCCGTCGACCAACAACTGCGCGTGCAATGTGACGGTGGACTGCTCACGGTTGAGGGGGTCTCCCAGCCCGCTGAGTTGATACTCGACGCGAGCGTTGCCGGTCTGCGCCGCGCCGGCCTGAAGTGCCGAGGTGATCGCCGGCGAAGCAACTGCCACCGCAGCCACGCACGCCAGCAAGATCCACGGCGCCTTGCGCGGCGAGGCCAGCCGCATCACGATCATCGTCGTCACGGCGATCAACGTGAAAACGAAACCACTGCGGTTCGACGAGAGGAATATCGCCGGCAGGATCGCCGGCAGCGCGATCAGCGTCCAGCTCCGGCCGTGCAGCGCAAGCGCCACCGCCGCCGCGACGGCGACGCCCATGTACAGCGTGTACTCAGCGGTGCTGGCGAAAGTTCCGAACGTGTTCGGCACGTCGCGCTCGAGAAACAGCGCGCCGTAGCCGGCGATCTCGACCCACGCACGATCCCATGACGGCAGCGTGACCAGCGATTGGAAGAAGCCGTACGCGGCGATCGCGACCGCAGCCGGAATCAACATCGTCACGACGGTCGTGGCAGTTCGCCTGTCGAGGTACTCGCGACCGACGAAGAACCAAAGCAGCGGGACCCCCATGAACAACAGTCCGCCGAGTCCAACGGCAGGCGAGCCGTTACGTGGGTTGATCGAAGCGATCACAATTAGGCCGAGCAGCGCGCAGACGAGATACGAGAGACGATCGGCGGCGAATCGCCGGTGTTCGACGACGAACATGCGTAGTGCCAGCACGGCGACGACAGCCGGACCGACGAGCAGCAGGGGATCGTTGGTCGTCCAGCCGACGTACTCGATCAGCACGCGTCGGAACAAGGCGAGCACCGGCAGGTAGGCCAACATCGCGAGCAATCCGTAGCGCGGCCGAATGTCGAAAAGCGCGAGGATCGAGACGGCAACGCCGCCGGCCAGCAGCAGCCGGATCAGCGGCGACTCCGCGATCACGAGGTATCCGGCCAGCGCAGCCACCAGCAGCGCCACCGCGATCGGGGTGCCCGCCGAGAGCCGGCGCGACGCGAACCGGAGCAGCGGTACGCGCGCGTCGATCCCGTTCGAAGAGATGCTCGAAATGCTGCTCACGCGAATCGCAATTCAGCGTAACCGCCGGTTGTTAACAGCCCGATAACCGACGCCGCGATCGTCACGTTTAGTCTGACGACGAAATGAAGCTGACAATCTTCGGCGGATCCACCGCGGCAGGACTGGGCGTCAAGAGTGGCGCATACGGCGAACTCGTCGCGAACCACTTTGGTCTTGAGTTTCAGAACCTCGCCGGATCATCGGCTCAAATCACCGACTCACTCGAATTCGTCGACGACGCAGCCGGTGCGAGCATCGTTTTGATCATGCACGGCAGCGGCGAAGCACTGATTCGCCCGACTGAGCGGTCGCTGCGGATGATGCCGCCGCGCTGGCGGCGACGCGGCTGGATGGATCCGCGCGCCTATTACTCCCGCAACCGCCGCAAGCGAATCGGTCAACGCATCGAATCGGCGATTCGCTGGCGCGTCAAGGTCTCGTTGATTCGCCTGACCGGCGGCGCACACTTGATCGATCTCGAAACCTATCTCGACGCGACGCAGCAGTTCGTCGAGCGCCTGCACGACCTCGGCGTTACGACGATCGCTTTTGTCGGTTCCGCGGCGATGGACCCGCGCTACTTCCCTTACTCGGCTGAGCTGATCGCCGAATACGACCGACGTACGCGCGAGCTGGCCGAAGCAAACGGCGCGATCTTTATCGACGTGCTCAACAGCTGCGGCCGTTGGGACGACTACTTCGGCGACCACCTGCACCCGAACGCGAACGGGCACCGGCGAATCGCAGACACGATCATCGAACAACTCGAAACAGCGAGCGTCACCGATGACGAGCCAGCCCAGCGGATCAACGCGGTCTGAGCGGTGCCGGGGC
>JBASTN010000120.1:0-10495 GCA_049274915.1 Solirubrobacterales bacterium | reverse complement strand
ACGACGGCAATGTCTCCGCGCTCGCCGAACAACGTCACGGCGCCGCGCGTGGCAAGCAGCACGTCGTGCTGTTGACACTCGGCACAGGCGTCGGTGGAGGCCTGGTGATCGACGGCAAGAGCTTTCGCGGCGCGACCGGATCGGGCGCGGAGCTCGGGCACATCACGGTCCTCGCCGACGGCCCGCCATGCCAGGGCTTCTGCCCGAACCTGGGCTGTCTCGAGACGATGGTCTCGGGTACGGCGATCGCCCGCGATGCAGTAGCGCGAGCGGAGGCCGAACCCGATTCATCGCTTGCACGACTGCTCAGCGAAGGCCGTGAGATCACCGGCGCGCTGGTCACCGAGCTCGCGCACGGCGGCGACTCGATCGCGGTCGAGGTCCTCGCGCAGGCCGGCCACTACCTAGGCACCGGAATCGTCTCGCTGGTCAACACCTTCAATCCCGAGGTCATCGTGATCGGAGGCGGCGCTGCTGCTGCCGGCGATCTAATGCTCGATCCCGCTCGTAAGATCGTGCGCGAGCGGGCACTTCAGCCGAACAGGGATCTCTGCGAGATCGTGCCCGCGCACTTCGGCGCCGAAGCAGGCATGCTCGGCGCCGCTGTGATGGCCTTCGACGAGTTCTTTTCCTGAAAGGTTTCTGACTGATGCCCGGACGACTGATCGTCTGCCCGACACCGATCGGCAACATGGAAGACATCACCTTGCGCACGCTGACGACGCTGCGCGAGGCCGACTTGATCGCCTGCGAGGACACCCGGCGCACCGGCAAGTTGCTTGAACGCTTCGGTGTTTCTGGCAAGTTGATCTCCTACAACGAGCAGAACGAGCGCAAGCGAGCGAGCGAGCTGGTCGTCAAGATCACCGACGGTTTGAACGTTGCGCTGGTCTCGGACGCCGGGATGCCGCTGGTCTCGGATCCGGGGTACGTATTGGTGCAAAGCTGCATCGCGGCCGGGGTCGCGGTCGAGGTGTTGCCGGGTCCGTCTGCCGCTCTGGCGGCCTTGGTTGCTGCGGGCCTACCTTCCGATCACTGGCGCTTCACCGGCTTCCTGCCGCGCAAGGCAGGCGAGATGGACGACCTGTTTTCGGAGCTCGAAGAGACACTGGTGGCGTTTGAGTCGCCCAAGCGCTTGGCGGCTTCGTTGGCGCGGCTCGCGGCGATCGATCCCGAGCGGCCGGTCGCAGTCTGCCGTGAACTGACAAAGGTCCACGAGGAGGTTGCGCGCGGCTCCGCAACCGAGTTGGCCGAGCGCTACGGCGCCGCCGAGCCGAAGGGCGAGATCGTGCTGGTTGTCGGCGAAGCACCTGCGGCTGCGCGAAGCGGCCGGCGTGAGGCACAAGCCGCCGACGCGGTCGAGCGGTTGGTGGCCTCCGGCGCGAAGCCGCGCGAGGCGGCGAAGATCGTCGCCGAGCTGACCGGTCTGCGCGCAAACGATCTGTACAGCGCGGGCTGACCGGCGGCTACATACCGACGACTTCGTTAACCGCGTTACGCGACCGTTGCAGCGCGATCGCTGATCTGTAAAACCTGAGCAATTCGCACCCTCACGGGTGCCGTCGCGGATTAGCTTGGCGGCATGACAGTTCGCTTCCGCCCATTGATCATTGTCGTCCCGTTGATCATTGTCGTCCTGGGTTCGATCCTGACCGCAGTCGCGGCCACTGCTGGGGCGACTTTCGCGGCCGCGCCGGCATCCGCCGCCGGCGGCTGGAGCTGGCCGCTGGCCGGCGAAGTAATCACGGTTTATAAGAATGGCGGTGACCCGTACGCCGCTGGCCAGCACCGTGGCATCGATATCGCTGCCGCGGTCGGCACGAAGGTGGCCGCCGTAACCGGGGGGCGAGTGACATACTCCGGAACGCTGCCAGATAGCGGCAACTGCGTAACCGTCGAGACCGCCGACGGACGCTATCTAGTGAGCTACCTACACCTGTCGTCGCGAGCAGTTCGGCGAGGAGAAAGCCTCGCCGCTGGCCAGCTGATCGGTCATGTCGGAACGACAGGCAAGCGCTCCATCACGGCGCCTCACCTACACCTCAGCGCCCGTCTGGCAGCCAGCGGTGCGTATCTGGACCCGCTTTCGCTGCTCGGCCCGCCGCCGCTGCCGCCCGGCCGCGCCGATTCGGCGACACCGGTCGGCGCACAGCCGCCGGTCGCGCTTGACCGCGAGGCCGGTTCAAGGCGGGCAGAGTCAAGGCGGGCAGAGTCAAGGCGGCCAAAGTCAAGGCGGCCAGAGGAGCGGGCAGAACAGCAAACGCGTGCGCGCTCGGCGCCGAACGCAGACTCACAGACACACCGGCGCGCCGACCGCCGGCCGGCCGAACAGAACTCGAACGGCAATCGCGCCCCGCGAACCAACCCAGTCGTTCACGCGCAACCAACCGGAGGCTCCGTCGCGGCGAAAACACACACAGCCGCCGCCGACCGCGCGCGTGAGAGCCACGCGTCACGGGGACGCGTGGCTCCTCCCCCCGTTGTCCGGCTGACCGACACGAGGGTCCGAGCGCTCGCCGACCGCCCAACCGGACGCAAATCGGCAACCCACCACGGAGTCGCGACGGAGCGAACAACAGGCGACCTCGGATCATTCCGCCTCGCTTTGATTGCGCTCGGCGCGATCGGGTTGATGGCACTCGTCCTCGTCACTCGACGGCGAGATCGGTGTCCGGCACCCAGCGATCCGCCCAGCGACGCGCCCAGCAATGCGCCCAGCGATCCACCCAGCGCCGCCGTGGTCACGCGCGCGCTCGACCAGAGCCTCGATCGAAGCGCCGCGCGACCCGATGCACCGATGCTGCGCGCAGTCGGCGAGTGACACAACAAATTCGTGGGGGCCTCGACGGCCGGGCGCCACGGTGGGCGAGGGTAGGATCGGCGCGTGTCCTACTACGTAACCACACCGATTTACTACGTCAACGCGGAGCCACACCTCGGGCACGCCTACTCGACGATCGGCGCCGACGTGTTGGCACGTCACATGCGCCAGCGTGGCGAGAGCGTGTTCTTTGTCACCGGGACTGACGAGCACGGCGAGCCGGTCTCGCTGGCGGCGGAGGCCCAGAACACAACGCCCCAGGAACTCGCCGACAAGAACGCAGAACGCTTCCGATCGCTCACGCAGACGATCGACGTGACCAATGACTTCTTCATCCGCACAACCGATGAGCGTCACAAGGCAGAAGTCGCGAAGGTCATGCAACGTGTCTACGACAACGGATTCGTCTACCAAGGGCTTTACGAGGGCTGGTACTGCCCGCGCTGTGCGGATTTCAAATCCGAGCATGAGATCGGCGAGGACAACACCTGCCCGATCCACAAGATCCCGCTCGATCGCGAAGAGGAGGAGAGTTGGTTCTTCAAGCTCTCCGCTTTTCAGGATCGGCTCGAAGCACTGTTCGAAGAGCAACCGGATTGGGTGCTGCCGCGCCACCGATACAACGAGGCGATCTCGTTCATCAAGGGTGGGCTGCGTGACGTTGCACTGAGCCGCGCAAAACTCAGCTGGGGCGTGCCACTGCCGTGGGACCCCGACCACGTGATGTATGTCTGGTTCGACGCGCTGCTCAACTACTACAGCGCGCTGAGCTTTGGGCGCGAGGGCGAGGACTTGCATAAGCAGTTCTGGCCTCCGAGCGTTCACGTGATGGCGAAGGACATCCTTAAGTTCCATGCCGTCTACTGGCCTGCGCTACTGATGGCGGCCGAGCTGGAGCTACCAAAGAAAATGTTCGTGCACGGATACCTCCTGATGGAGGGTGAGAAGATGTCCAAGTCACTGGGCAACGTGCTCGACCCGAACAAAGTCGTCGAGCTTTACGGCAGTGACGCACTGCGCTTTTACCTGTTTCGCGAAGTCAGCTTCGGCCACGACGGTGCGGTCTCGACCGCCGGGTTCGAGACCCGTTACAACACCGAACTCGCCAATGACTACGGCAATCTGGCCAGCCGCACGCTGGCGATGGTCGGTCGCTACCGCAACGGCGTGGTACCGCCGCGGCCCGAGTCGACCGGTCTAGAGGCCGACTTCGAGGCGGTCACTACGACTGTCTCGACTCGCTTCGATGCGCTCGAAGTCTCGACCGCGCTCGACGAGATATGGACGTTGGTTCGCAGGCTTAACCGTTACGTCGAAGAGCAAGCGCCTTGGAAGCTCGCAAAAGACGAGACCCAGTCAGACCAGCTCGACGTCACGCTCTACGCGCTTGTCGAGGGCCTTCGCGTCGTGTCGGTCTTGTTGAATCCATTTATCCCGCAGTCGACGCAGAAACTGCTCGTCGCGATCGGTTGCGAGGGAGCGCACAACGATCTAGCTGCGGCCCAGTTCGGCTCGGGCGACGGCGGTGAGAAGATCGGCGAGCTACCTCAGCTATTCCCGAAACTCGAAACTGCGGAGGTCTGAGATGGTCGACACACACGCCCACGTTGAGATGTGCGAAGGCACCGCCGACGAAGTGGTCGCGCGTGCAGTCGAGGCCGGCATCGATCGGATTCTGACGATCGGACTGACCGGTGACACCTTCGCCGAAACCCTGGCGATCGCTGAAAAGCACGAACAGGTCTTCGCCGCGGTCGGCTGGCACCCGAATGAGACGACCGGGTTCAACAGCCTGCAGGCCGCACAGATCGCCGAGGCCGCCCGCCACCCCCGCGTTCGTGCGATCGGCGAGACCGGGCTCGATTTCTACCGCGACTCCGCGCCCCCCGACGATCAGCGCGACGCCTTCATCACGCAGATTGAGATCGCGACCGACTACGTCCTGCCGGTTTCGATACACGCTCGCGGCGCCGAGGCCGAATGCATCGAGATCCTGCTCGAACACGGCGACGAGTTGCCTGCGGTCGTACTGCACTGCTTCGGCGATCCATCCGTGCTCGACAGCGCGATCGATGCCGGCTTCTACTGCTCATTCGCGGGCAACGCCACTTTCAAGAATGCCCCCGAGCTACGCGAGGCGGCGGCGCGGGTGCCCGACGAGCTGATCCTGCTCGAGACCGACGCGCCGTTTCTCGCGCCGCAGCCTGTGCGCGGCCAACGCTGCGAACCGGCCTTCGTGAAAATGACGGCCGAAGTCATCGCCGAGGCGCGCGGCGCAACCTACGACCAGCTCGCGGCGACGGTCGATCAGAACGCCCGCCGCGTGTTCAACTGGTGAGTCAGCCCTCGCTCGACCGGCTGCGCCGATTCGACATCAGTCCCAAGCGCAAGCTGGGGCAGAACTTCTTGATCGACAACAACATCCTCGACGTGATTGCCGATGCCGCGGCGCTGACGACCGACGACGTCGTCCTTGAGATCGGCGGCGGGCTCGGCGTACTCAGCGAGTACCTAGCCGATCGCGTCGCGCACGTTCATGTCATCGAGATCGACACGCGCCTACAGGGCGCGCTCGAGGACGCGACCGGTGGACGCGACAACGTCACGCTGAGCTTCGCCGACGCGATCGACCTCGACTTCGCCGCGCTGAACCCACGGCCCAACAAGCTCGTCGCCAACCTGCCGTACGGAATCGCCGCCACCGGGGTGATCCAGGCGTTTCAGCAGCTTCCCGAGTTAGAGCTGGTCTGCGTAATGACCCAACGTGAGGTCGCCGAGCGTCTGGTCTCCAAGCCGGGTGGCAAGCTTTACGGGGCGACATCCGTGCTGGTCCAAGCCGTCGCTGATCAAACATCGGCCCGCAAGCTTTCGCGCAACATCTTCCACCCGGTACCGAACGTGGACTCTTCGCTGGTGACTTTGTCGCGTAGCGCGCCGAACCCGCCGGCCAGCTTCGTCGATCTCGTCCACCACGCATTTGCCCATCGGCGCAAGCCCTTGCCGGGGTCGCTGGCACTCGCTCGCCGTGGCAAGTCCGACGCCGAGACCGTCAAGGCGCGCGCGTCCGCGACACTGATCACCATCGGACACGACGCCAACACTCGCGCCGAGCGGCTTTCGCCGGCCGACTTCGTGGCGCTCGACACGGCGCTGCGCGAGTTCGCGGAATCGGACCGACAACCGTGATCTCCGACGACAACCTGAACTACTTCGTCGCTGCACCCGGCAAGCTGAATCTCTGCCTACACATCGGCCCGACCCGCCCTGATGGATTCCACGAGCTCGTATCGCTATTCGATTCGGTTTCATTGAGTGACGAGCTGACCGTGCGAGCCGGCGTCGACGTCGGAGATCGCGTGGTCTGCGAAACGGTCGACGGCGATAACTTGGTCCAGCGCGCGCTGCGCTTTGTCCGCGACGCCGGTCTCTACGACGGTCCGTCGCTTGAGGTGTCGATTAAAAAGCGTGTGCCGATCGCCGCGGGCATGGGTGGGGGCAGCGCCGACGCAGCAGCGATGCTGCGTGTGCTCGCTGAGATCACCGGTCGATCACTGTTTGAGTTCGCGGAGGTCGCGTTCGCGCTCGGGGCCGACGTGCCGAGTCAGCTGACTCCCGGCGCAGCGATCGTCCATGGAGCAGGCGAGCGCGTGGTTACGGTCGCTCCTTGGGTCGAACGGGCGTACGTGATCGTCGCTCAGGAGGAGGGTTTGTCGACCGCCGAAGTCTTTGCGCAGGCAGATCGCGCCGAGCTTCCCGAGGCGAGCGTCGTCGACCGTGAGCACGCGCTCGCCGAGGCTCTGGCAGCACCGCTCGATCTCGCGGGCCTGTGTGCGCTGGTGAGCAACTCACTCGAACCGGCGATCGTCGCGTTGCGTCCCGAGTTGGTCAGCGTCCCCGACGCGCTCCGCGACGCCGGAGCCCACGTGGCCGCGTTCACAGGGTCTGGGCCAACATGCTTTGGGGTCTTCGCCGATCACGGCGCGGCCGTCCACGGCGCCGCCGAACTGTCGAACGCCGGCCATCTCGCCCATGCCGCCAAACCGGTCGATGTCGAATTTGGACGACCCCGCAAGCTAAGCGACCCGGTGTGACCTGATGACTGGCGACCCGACGAATGGCCTAGCGCCGCTCGCGATCACCTTGCCCCACGCGACGGCCGCTATTGCGGCGGCGGTCTGGGCGGCCAGCGTGGTCGTCCGCCGCAAACGGATGAGCACCGAGCGCTGGATCATCTCCGGCATCGGCATCGTCTTGCTGACCGTCTTTGCAGCCGGCCTCTTCTCGCATCTGCCTGAACCGGCGAAGGTGCTCGAAGACATTGCCGACGCACTCGGCGCGTGGACCTATTTGCTGGTCGGGCTGCTCGCCTTCCTTGAGACCGGCGCGTTCGTCGGCCTGATCGCACCGGGCGAGGCGGCGGTGATCGTCGGTGGCGTAGTCGCCGGTCAGGGAGATATCGACATCCGGCTGCTGATCGGGTTGGTCTGGTTCGCAGCTTTAGCCGGGGACTCCGCGAGCTTCGTGATCGGACGGCGACTCGGTCGCGGGTTCCTTGAGCGGCATGGACCGCGATTTCAGATCACCGAGCCTCGTCTGCAACAAGTCGAAAAATACATGTCGCTTCACGGCGGCAAGACCATTTTGATCGGGCGCTTCATCGGTTTGGTGCGAGCCCTCGCACCGTTCATCGCCGGCGCCTCGCGAATGCCCTACCGACGTTTCCTGCCCTACGACGTGATCGGCTCGGGGCTCTGGGCGGTCGCCTTCTGCATGCTCGGTTACGTCTTCTCGCAGAACCTCAAGGCGGTACTCGACTACGCCGAACGTGGCGTCCTGATCTTCGGCTGGACGGTCGGCACGATTGTCGTGATCTTCCTTTTGATCAGGCGTTTTCGCAAACCGGAAGAGCGTGCGAAGCTGGTGCAACGGCTCGACGAGATCGAGAGCAGGCACCCCGGTCGCGCCCGGTTCGTCCGGCCGCTCCGACGGGGCTGGGAGCGTGCCGTGATGCCATTTGCCCGCTGGTCTGCGCCGAAGCTGCGCTTCGCCTGGGCCCGCGTCACCCCCGGTGGACTCGGGATCGAGTTCACCACCGCCGCGTCGATCGTCGTTGTCTCCGGATACACGTTCTACTTCTTTCTGATCGCTGCGCTGGACTGGCCGACTAACGAATTCGCGCGGCGGATCAATGACGGCGCGTTCCGGATATCTGATTCATTGCGGACCGACTGGCTTAACGATCTCGCCGAGGTCATTACTCAGCTCGGCGCGCTCTCGGTTGTTGCGCCCCTGGTCGGTGCCGCAGCCGCCTACTGCGTCTACCGCCGCCGATTCCCCGAAGCAGTCACGCTAGTGCTGAGCCTGATCTTGACCGTGGCGATCGTGCAGGCAACGAAACCCTGGACCGAGGTGCCGCGGCCCAGCAACCCGTTAAGCGGGTTCGACAGCTGGTCCTTCCCCAGCGGTCACGCCGCTTACGCCGTCAGTTACGTGACGATCGCGATTGCGATTGCGCGCGTCGGTGGATTTTTCACGCGGGCGGCGCTGACCACCGCCGCCGCCGTTCTGGGCACGGCGATCGCCGCCAGCCGTGTCTACTTGCGAGTGCACTACCTCAGCGATCTGATCGGCGGCGTCGCCATCGGATTTCTCACAACCGCCCTGATCGCCTGTGTCGCGCTCGTTGTGGTGCATCTCAGGAACGGCCAGCGAGAACCGGGACGGACCGTCGATAAAGTGGATAACCAGTGATCGTTCTCGCCAACTCCTTCACTCAGATCGCTCAGATCGCCGCCGCCATCGGCGCCGGAATCGTGCTGATCGCTTTCGCCTCGCTGATCGCCTGGCCCGCCTGGAACGCCTACGGCCGCACCTGGGAGCGGTTTTCCGCCGTTTTTCTCTCGCTTTATGTGCTCGTCGCGATGCTCGGGATCGGCGCTGGGATCGGTCTCGCCTTTTTCGCCCTGCTCGGTGAACAGATCTGATCCCCGCCTCTGATTGAGGGCCTCGCTCTGGCAAGACGGCGCAGCTAATCTGGCGTTTTTGCCCAGAGTGATGCGGCGATTCTTATGCTTGGTCAGTGGCTAAGGCAATCGAGAAGGCTGAAGACGTACCTACCGGCAAGCCGGAGGCCGAGCTGACCGGCGATCAATCCGCCGGTCAGAGCACGCTCGCGCGACTCGAAGCAATCAGTAACGCTGTCGAATCGGGGGCCGGCCTGACTGCCGTCACGCGCGCCGCAGCCGCAGCGCTGGAGTCGAGCGTCGCCGTGATCGACAGCCGCAGCGCGGTGCTCGCAGTCGCGGCAGCCTCGCCCGAAGACGAGCGTCGGCTACTCGCTGGAGAGGGCGGGACACACACCCACGAACTGCGCGTCGCCGACAAGTCGGTCGGCTCACTGCGCGTGCGCGCTCGTAGCACCGACGGACCCGACGCGATCGCCCTGCGCATGGTGACGACGCTGATCGCTCTAGAGGTCGAACGCACACTCGCACCGGAGCGCGCCGACCAGCAGGTCGCCACGGGGTTCATCAACGATTTGATCACCGGAGTCATGCGCGACGGCGAAGATGTCGACGCGCGCGCAACCGAACTAGGCATAGAACTCTCGAGCGGCTGCGCGTTCCTGCTTGCTCGCGCGAATCCACGACGCGCGGTCGGCGACGACTGGCGCTCACGCCTTCTGCTGGTTGTGGAGCGCGTCGCAAGATCGCTGCACCCACGAGCTGTCGCCGCACTCGTTGAGCGAGCCGGCAATCAAATCGGCGAGGTGTTTGTACTGATCCCGAGTGCCGAGTCAGATTCGGTCGCCAAGGCCGCTACGACGATCCGCGAAGAACTCGAGGCGACGTTCGAGGAGTTCAACTTCACGATCGGCTACGGCCGGATCACCAGCGACCCTGCCGAGCTCTACCGCGCCGGTCAAGAGGCGCTACTCGCTGTGAACGTCGCCGAAGCCGGCGGCACGACCAATTTGCTCAGCTTTGAGGACACCGGCGCTTACCGGCTGCTGCTGCGCGCGATGTGCGACGACCCGGGCGAGCTGCGCCGCTTTTTCGCCGAGACGATCGAGCCACTGGTCACCTACGACGACCAGTACGAGACAAACCTCGTACAGACAGTCGACACCTTCCTCGCCGCCGACGGAAACGTCGCCGGAACCGCGCAACGACTCTTCACCCACCGCCACACGATCCGTTACCGCCTCGAACGGGTGAAGGATTTGACGAACCTCGACTGTGCCTCAACCGATGGGCGCGAGAAGCTCAGCCTTGGTCTCAAGGCGATGCGTGTGCTTGGCATCCCGAACCCCGGCGGTCCGGCTTACGAGCCCGGTGCCGAGGGTGGTCGCGTGCCGGCCGCGAGCTAAACGGCTAAACGGCTAAACGGCCGCGAAGCGTCAGTAACTAAACACCGTCGCGTCGCCCGGGCCGATCCACTCCATCATCTTCGCGGTGCCGCCCGGCGCAACCGCGTCGATCAAATCGGCCTCGTCGATCGCTCGGGCCTTGAGACAAACCGGGCACGCATAGATCTCTAGACCGGCGCGAACCGTCTGCCTAAGAAGCTTGTCGAGCGCCGGACAGCCGTCGCATGGCACAACGCCATCGAGGTGGCCGGGTAGTCCGGCCCGTACGGCGTCGAGTGAGAGAAACAGCAGTGCCCGCTTGCCCT
>JBASTN010000119.1:0-9277 GCA_049274915.1 Solirubrobacterales bacterium | reverse complement strand
GAGCGGTTCTCGGCAGATTGTTACGGCCGGCGCAACGCCTCGGGCACCGCGGGATCGCGGGACAACTGGGCCGGGGGACGGCCGGACCGCCGGAGGCGGACTGCGGGCCTAACGGAAGGGCGGGGTTGTGCGGAACTCGCGCTCGACTTCGGCGGCGGCGGGTTTCGCATTGCCTAGGTTGTCGAACAGGCCCTTCTTTGAGTAGGGCGGGCTGGGGTCGGGGTTGCCGCCGGCCCAGTCTGGGCGGACGGCGTAGTCCTTTAGCGCCCACGCGAAGAAGCCGTTGAGGAATGGCTGAGCTCGCAGGATCCGCATCTGCCCGATCATGAAATTGGTCTGGAACTCGTACGTGCCCAGCTCGTCGGCTGAACCACTGCGGTTGGCCTCGGCTCCAAACTCTGTGACAAAGAGTGCCTGGCGCGCGTAGGCGCGGTGCAGGTAGGCGAGGTAGGGGCCGAGGTCATCCATCTTCAGAGTCGAGCCGAGCAGGCCGGGGTACCAGCCGAAGTACTCGTTGATGCCGAGGATGTCGAGACGCCGGTAGCCGGGGTGTTGCAGCTCGTCCTCTGGTGCGCCGGCGTAGTCGGCACCGACGAGACCACCGGGGTCGAGCTTGCGAGCGGCGGCGATCTGGCTGCGCAACGCGATGTTGAGATATTTGGTGCCCGCTGGCACCGGCTCGTTCATCAGGCTCCAAACGAGCACCGACGCGTACTGCCGGTTGGCGAGGACCATTTTGCGTGTGTAATTGACCGCGTTGCGACGGTATACAGAGCTCTTGAGCTGTGTCTCGCGAGCGCGAAACACCGGGGCTTGGACCCACGCGAGGATGCCGTTGCGGTCGGCCCATTCCATCGTCGCCGGGCTGAAGGGGTAGTGCGAGCGGATCATGTTTGCTCCGAGCCGCGCGATCAAAGCGTGGTTGGAGTCCCGTACGGCGGGCGTCCACGCAGCGCCGACGGCGTCGTCGGACTCATGCAGGCTGACGCCGCGAAGGCGAACCTTCTTGCCGTTGAGCGAGAGCGTGCCGGAGCGGCTCACGATCAGTCGCTTGATCCCTGACTTGGCGCGGTAAGTGCTTCCTGGCGCACGCACGGTCAGGTTGTAGAGATTCGGTGTTCCTGGTCCCCAAAGCTTTGGGCGGCGGACGGTGACTGTGCCGGTCAGTTCGGCGCTCGCGCCTCGGCCGAGGACCGTCCTACGGAACTTCACACCGGCGGTTCCGAAGCGACCCGAGAGCCGCATACGCATGCGCCTTCCCGATGTGTTGCGAACTTTCGCGGTAACGGTGATCTGCGCGGGCCCGCGGGTCTTCTTGAGACGCACGCGGGTGTCAATCCCCTCGATGTCGATTCGGCCGGCACGGCGCAGGATCACCTCGCGCAGAATGCCGCCGTAGTTCCACCAGCCTCCGGTCAACTGGTCATTGCGTAGTTCCTGTGATGGAACAGAGAACTCGGTGAGTCGACTGTCGACCCGAACGACGAGGCGGTTGACGCCACGCTTGATCGTCTTGGCGTCGAGCTCGAACGGAACGTAGCCGCCGGTGTGGCCGCCGATTGAGCGACCGTTGAGCCAGACGCGTGCGCGGTAGTTGGCCGAATCGAATCGAAGAATCCACTTCGCGCCGCGCGACGCTCGCGGAAGTGTGAACTCGGTCGCGTACCAGGCGACGCCGCCGGTGTAGCTGCCTTCGGAGTAGTCGGCGGCGTTAAATGCGTTCGGCACGGTCGTCGAACCCCAGCCGGCGGCCGGGGTGAACGTTTTCGAATTTTGCAGCCGCTGACGCAGCCCGGTATTAGCCGGATCCTGGCGCAGATACCACGTTCCGCCGAGTGTGAATCGCCCGGACTGGCCGTTGAAGTACGGAGCGCCGGGGGTGGGGGTGTTCGCCGCGGCGGCGCTGCCAGGCATCAGCAGCGCGAACGCGAAGATCGCGAACAGCGTGCCTAGCGCTCGGCTGACCACCGGGCTGACCACCGGGCCGACTACTGGGCCGACTACTGGGCCGACTACTGGGCCGAGGGTCGCGGAGGCGACCGAAACTGCGGATTTCCTAACCACCACTTGGGAGAACACACTAACCGGCGACGTTGTTGCGATCGGCGGTTGAATCGGTCGCTGCAAACTGGCCCGTGAAGCGACGCAAAGCCGGTTAAACGGCTTGTTCGTAGCCGGGGTCGCCCGGCAACAAGATCTCGAAGCCTTCATCACTGGCTGCGACGCGGGGGAGGGTGATCTCAACCGGCGTCCTTCCGGCCGCTGCGAGCGCGTCGGCAACCGTGCTGAATGCCGCTAGACGTTCGACTTGTTTGATCGTCGGGAAGTGGAGGTCTGCCTCGTCTCGCACAAACAGATCCATTGCCTTGGCGGGCGTCCACCACTCGGCGCGGTCGACCTCGCGGCGGTCGGGCGCGGGCTCAGCGCCGTCGGGAGCGGCCGCCAGGTAGAAGCGCGTGTCGAAGCGCATCGGGGCAAGCTCGGGAGTGACCCAGCGCGAGAACGGCACCAGTTCGACCGGGCTCGGCAGTTGGATGCGCGCCTCTTCGAAGGTCTCGCGAATTCCGCAGACGCGGTAAGTGGTGTCGTCGTCGGCGTCTCCATCGGACGCAGTCACCGTGCCGCCTGGAAATACCCACGCCCCGCCCATGAACTTCAACTCGGGGGATCGGCGCACAAAGAGGATCTCAATCTCCTCGTCACGGTCGCGCAGAACGATTACAGATGCAGCTGGTCGCGGGTTTCCCATCAGACTGTCACTTTCGCCTGTGACTGGGCTGGTTCCTGCCCGGACTGACGAGAAACAACCACGTTGATCGAAGCGGCGGTGATCCCGACGAGTTCACGCAACTGGTTCGGGCTGATCGCTAGCGGTGGCATCAATACCACCACGTCGCCTAGCGGCCTCAAAACTGCGCCGCGCTCACGCGCCTCGAGCACGACCTGATGACCGGAACGGTCAGCCACCTCAAACCCCTCAAGTTCGATCCCGATCATCATCCCGCGACGGCGAATCTCGCGTACGCGCGGCATCTCTGCGATCGGAGCGAGTAATTCGTCCAGCAGCGGATCGAGCTGCGCGACGTGCTCAAGCGTCTGCTCGTCTTCAAAGACATCCAGCGAAGCCAGCGCCGCAGCACAGGCCAACGGGTTCCCAGTGTAGGTGTGCCCGTGGAAGAATGTGCGGAAATCCTCGTGTTCGCCGAGGAAGCTCTCGTAGAGGCTCGCGCGCGCGAGCGTGGCGGCCAGCGGCAGGTAACCGCCGGTGATCCCCTTCGCCACGCACATCAGGTCTGGCGTCACGTCTTCGTGCTGGCAGGCGAACATCTTGCCGGTGCGTCCGAAACCGGTCGCGACCTCGTCGCAGATCAGCAGCGTCGAGTGCTCGTCGCAGAGATCGCGCACGGCCTTCAGGTAGCCGGGCGGCTGCATCAACATTCCCGCGGCGCCCTGGACGAGCGGCTCGATCATTACCGCCGCAACCTCGGAGCCGTGCTGGGCGAGCACCGCGGACATCGCTTCGATATCACCCGGCGGAGCTTTAAGTGTTTCGAAGAGCAACGGCCGATAGGTCTCGTGAAAGAGGTCGATGCCGCCGACCGAGACCGAACCGATCGTGTCGCCGTGGTATGCGTCATGCAGCGCGACAAACTTCGTCCGCTGCGGCTGGCCGGCTTGCTGCCAATGCTGGTAGGCGATCTTGACGGCGATCTCGGTGGCGGTCGAGCCGCTGTCGGAATAGAAGACGCGACTCAGGCCGTCCGGCGCGATCTCGATCAGTCGCTGTGCGAGTCGGATCGCCGGCTCGTGCGAAAGCCCGAGCATGGTTGTGTGCGCGACGCGGTCGAGCTGATCGCGAATCGCCGCGTCGATCGTCGGGTGACGATGACCGTGCACGTTGCACCACAGCGACGAGACCCCGTCGATGTAGTCGCGACCCTCAGTGTCGGTCAGGACGCATCCGAGCGCCGACTCGATGATCGGAGCGTCCTCGTCCGACCACCCGCGCTGTTGTGTAAACGGGTGCCAGAGGTACTGCTTGTCGAGTTCGGCGAGCTCGTTGATCCACGGATTGTAAGTGCGATCGAGTGCAGCTCGATCCTGCGGATGCGGCGTCAGTCTTCGAGCGGCGGGATTGCAAGGCCGAGCCACTGCTCGACCGGCAGATCTGCGCCCCTCTCGGCCAGCGTCTCGGGGGCGGCAGGCGGCAGTCCGTAAACCGCCACTTCGCAGAGCTCTTCGATTGTCGCGCGGTTCGACAGTTCGATTTGGTTTGGTTGGGCGGGCCAGGGCGTGAGCACGACTGCGAGCACCGAGACGCCCTCGGCGCGCAATCGGTCAACGGTCAGGCGCGTGTCGCTGATTGTTCCGAGTCCGGGGCGTGCGGCGACAACCACGGGCAAAGCGCACTGCACGATCAGATCAAGAACGCTGAACGGCGGCGAGCTCGACAGCGGGACGAGTAGTCCACCAACGCCTTCACACACGACCACCTCGGCCTCGTCTGCCGCGCGGTCGAGTGCCTCAAGGACGACCGCCCGGTCGATGTTTGAGTCCGCGAGTTGAGCGGCTAAGTGCGGCGAGACCGCGGGGCCGAAAGTAAACGGCGTGACATCGTCGGGCCGCTGCCACCCGCTGCTTCGCGAGAGCAGCACGTGATCGGTCGGCCACGTCTCATCTGGTTCGTCGAGCCCCGTGACGACCGGCTTGAACGCGGCCACTCTGTGACCGCGCGCTGCGAGCGCGGCGACGATGCACGCAGCAACTATCGACTTGCCGACGCCGGTGCCGGTGCCGGTGACAAAGATTCCCGGCGTAGTGGTCAGCGACCCGCCGCTCGAATCAGGCAACGCTGGCGAGGCGGTCTTCGTCGTCGTCGAAGAAGGTTCTGGCCGGCGCCGAGAACTCACCGGGCATACCGGTTGTCGCGTCGAACCCGACCGCTTTTGCTGTCTGCGCGAGGATTCGTGCTGCGGTCCGAAGTTCGTCGGGCTTGTGCGACGCCATCACAGAGATCCGCAGGCGGCAGAGATCACCGGGAACGGTTGGCGGGCGGATCGCCTGCGCGAACACACCGCGCTCAAGCGCCTTCTCAGCCATCTGCATCGCCGAGTCTGCGTCGCCGGTAATCAGCGGAACGATCTGCGTGCCAGTTGGGCTGACATCGAAGCCGTGGCGAATCAGCTCGTTGCGGAACAGCTCACCGTTTTGGCGCAGGCGGACCACGCGACGGGGCTGTTCGATCAGAATCTCAAGTGCCTCCGCGGCGGCCGCAGCGACCGGCGGCGCAGGCGCAGTTGAGAAAATGAACGGCCGCGCCGCGTTAACCAGGAATCGCGCCATCTGCGTGTCGCAGGCGACGAACGCACCGTACGAGCCGAGTGCTTTTCCGAGCGTCCCGACGATCACGTCGACATCGTTGGTCAGTCCGGCAGCGGCGACCGCGCCGCGGCCACCTTCGCCGACGGTGCCGGTGGCGTGCGCCTCGTCGACCATCACCCTGGCGTCGTGCTCCTTGGCGAGCTGGACGATCCCCTCGAGCGGTGCGAAATCGCCGTCCATGCTGAAGACGCTGTCGCTGACGATCAGGCTGCCGCGACCGCGAGCCTGGCGCAGACCCCACGCGAGGTGCTCGAGGTCACCGTGGTCATAGATAAACGTTTCGGCGCGGGAAAGCCTGCAGCCGTCGACGATCGAAGCGTGGTTGAGCGAGTCGCTGAAGACAACCTCGCCGGCCTGCGTGAGTGCTGGGATGATCCCGGTGTTGGCGAGGTAGCCGCTTCCGAAAAGCAACGCCGCTTCGGTGCCTTTGAACTCGGCCAACCGCGTCTCTAGGCGACGGTGGATGGTCATGTTGCCGCTGATCAGACGGGAGCCGCTCGAGCCGACCCCCCAACGACGGGCCGCATCCGCGGCGGCTTCGCGTACGCGTGGGTGGTCGGCAAGCCCGAGGTAGTTGTTCGAACACATCACCAGGACGGGTTTGCCGTCGAGTAGGACGCGCGCTCCTTGCGGACCCGAAATCAGCCGCATGCGGCGATACAGGCCCCGGTCTTCGAGTTCGGCTAGATGTTCTTCGATATCAGTCACGGCACGGTCACGGCGGAATAGGTCACGGCGGAATGGGTCACGGCGGAATGGGTCACGGCGGAATGGGTCACGGCGGAATAGTCACGGCAGACCAGTCGCAGCTCGTACCCAACGAGCCTTGAGGTTGAACGCCAATTTACGCCCGATACCGGACGGAGAGCGGTGTTACGGGGTGACGTCTACTTGCCGGACCAGCGTGGAGGACGCTTTTCTCCGAAGGCTTGGACGCCTTCGCGAAAATCATCGCTCAGGAAACAGCGGCGTCGGAGTTCGACCAGCTCCGATTCGAGCTCCGCATCGAGTGGCGGGTGGGTCAGCAGCGCTCGGATCACGCGCTTGTTGCCAGCCAAGCTCAATGGTGCGTTGGCTGCGATCGCTTCTGCGAGGTCCAGCGCTTCGGCCTCGAGTACATCGGGGTGCAGAACACGGTTGACCAGTCCCCAGCTTTCTGCCTGATCGGCTGTGATGTTGGCGGCTGTGAAGAAGAGCTCGTTGGTGCGGGCCGGCCCAATTACCTGAATGAACTTGTCGAGGCCGGCGTGGCTGTAGACCAGTCCGAGCTTGCCCGGCGGCATTCCCAGTCGCGCGCCGTCGGCGCAGACGCGAATGTCGCAGGAGAGTGCGAGTTCGAGACCGCCACCAATTGTGTGACCGTTGAGCGCGCCGACCGTCGGGTACGGAAACGCTTCGATCGCTGTAATCGCCTCAGTGAATGGGTGGGCGACCAGCTTCTCGGCTTCTTCGGCGAAGCGGTCTTCGGGCAGACCGCCGATGTCGTAGCCGGCGCTGAACACGTTGCCTGTGCCGGTGATCAGCAGACAGCGTGCCTCGATCTTCGGCACCTCGCGCGCGAATGCATCGAGGATCTCGTGGTCGAGCGCGCCGCGCTTCTCTGGATTGACGATTCGCAACCGCGCGACATGGTCGCCCGGTTCGTCGTAAATCAGCTTGCCACTGGCAAGTTCGCTGGTCTCAGCCGCGCTCATCCTGCGCGACTTTACTGCGCGACTTTGCTGCGGCAAATCAGCAATCCGAGAAATCAGTGCGCTGGCTATTCAACAACGACGAGCGCATCGCCCTCAGCGACGGCCTGGCCTTCCGCGCAAAGCACCTCTTTGACGACGCCGTCGTCCTCTGCTTCGACCGGCATTTCCATCTTCATCGACTCGAGAATCACGACCGTGTCGCCCTCGGCGACCTCGTCGCCCGGCTTGACTTCGATCTTCCAAACGGTGCCGGTGATGTGTGCCTGAATTTCGCTCATGCTCTGGTCTCCGCGGGGCGCTCGAGCTTGAAACGCCCAGTGCGTCTCGATTGCATGGCACGATATCCGCTGCGATGGCGGAAAGCGCAGACATCTCGGCCCCTGACGGGACCCTCCTCGGCGCCGCTGCCGTCGGCCACGTGATCGTGGCCGCGTACAACGAGGCGGATCGCATTGAGCGGACCGTCCGCGCAGTCACCGAGGTCTTCCCGAACGCCACTCTGATCGTCGCCGACGACGGGTCTGAAGACGAAACCGTCGCGGTTGCGACGGCGGCCGGGGCGACAGTCGTTAGCGGCGGGCACCACGGTAAAGGCCAAGCCGCTTCGCTCGGTGCGGAGCGCGCACTGAGGGACGGACCGCCGGCCGCGGTCGAGGGCCGGGCTGTGGTGCTGCTGGCTGATGCCGATCTCGCAGACTCCGCCGCACGACTCGCGCCGTTGGCCGCCATGGTGACCGCGGATCAGGCAGACATCGCGATCGCCGACTTCACGCGACGCGTCGGCGGTGGTTTCGGACTCGCACTCGCGTTTGCGCGTTGGGCGATCCAGCGTCGCTGTGGTTTCGAGTCGACGGCCGCGATCAGTGGGCAGCGCGCGCTCGACTACGAAGCCCTCGCAGTTGTCACACCATTTCGTGACGGATTTGGGATGGAGATCGGAATGACGGTCGACGCGGTCCGTGCGGGATGTCGCGTCCGCGAGGTCGAGCTCGACCTCAGCCACCGCGCGACAGGAAAAACGCTTCGCGGTTTCGTCCATCGCGGTCGACAACTGCGTGATTTCGTTCGCGTCTATCGCGCCACGCGGCGTGAGCGGGAGTTGGTCACATGATTCTCGCGCTCGACCAAGGGACGACAGGAAGCACGGCGCTGTTGATCGACGCCGAGGGCAATGTCGTCACCAAACGCAACCGCGAGTTCACACAGTATTTTCCGCGACCCGGCCGGGTCGAGCACGACGCCGACGAGATCTGGCAGGTAACGATTGCCGTTGCACACGAGGCACTCGAGACGGCGGGCGCGCGTGGGCCGGACCTGAACGGCATCGGCATCACAAACCAGCGCGAGACCGTTGTTGCTTGGGACCGTGCGACAGGCGAACCTCTGACACGGGCGATCGTGTGGCAGGACCGCCGCACCACCGAGCGATGCGCACAGTTGGTCGCCGACGGCCACGAACAACTGGTTCGAGAACGCACCGGTCTGAAGATCGACCCGTACTTCTCGGCCAGCAAGATCGAGTGGATGCTCGAGCACGTCGACGGTCTGCGTGACCGACCGGTCGCCGAAGTCTGCTTCGGCACGATCGATTCATGGCTGGCGTTCAAGCTGACCGGTCGCCATGTCACCGACTTCACCAACGCTGCGCGGACGATGGTGTTCGACATCGCGAAGCTGCGTTGGGACGAAGAGCTGTGTGCCCTGTTCGGAATTGACATCGCTTCTCTGCCGACGCCTTTGCCGCCGCAGAGCATGTTTGGCGAGACCGACCGCTCGATCTTCGGCGGTGCTTCGGTCCCGGTCGCCGCGATTGCCGGAGACCAGCAGGCGGCCTTGTTTGGACAGGCCTGTCTGCGACCCGGGCTCGCGAAGAACACCTACGGGACCGGCAGTTTTGTCTTGATGAACGTGGGGCTGACGCCGCCGCCGGCCGCCGAGGGACTGCTCACGACGGTCGCGTGGGGTGACGGCGAGTCGGTGTCCTATGCGTTCGAAGCCAGCGTCTTCGTTGCCGGTGCCGCCATCCAATGGATGCGCGACGGACTCGGCCTAGTCGCCGCCGCCGGTGAGACTCAGCGCCTCGCCGAGTCACTGGATTCGAATGACGGGGTCTACTTCGTGCCGGCGTTGACCGGACTCGGTTCGCCTTACTGGGATCCGAATGCGCGCGGGGCGATCATGGGGATCACGCGTGGTACGAC
>JBASTN010000118.1:0-2385 GCA_049274915.1 Solirubrobacterales bacterium | reverse complement strand
ACAAGCTGCAGACCTACGTCGACGGGCAGCCCGGACCCAGCTACACCAACTCGACGCTGATTACGAGAGCGACCAACTACATCCTCTTCAACTTCGCCCTGGAGAAGGGTGACGCGCCGCCGAGTGGCCAACAGTTCCTCGTCGACTACGTACGCGTCTGGCAGTAACGGTTAACAATAATTAACAGCATGGCTTGACGTAGACCCGAGGTCCGTTTATAGTCTGGAGCGAAACGGGGTCTGGTGGCCCCGTGCGCTTCGACTAGGTGAACTGCTCATTTTGGTAAGGCGGCTCATTTGGTGACCAGTTCATTTGGTTGCGCAGTTCGTCGGTAATCGGTCACTCGGCAGTCCTCAGGGACAGAATAGGACGTGGTCCTCGTGCAGATCCGTCTACGCATTTCGCATCTCGTCATCTCCGCAATCGTCTTCACGACTTTGGTCGCCCTATGTCTCGTCTTTGCCGCGACCGCAGACGCGCGTCGCGGGTCAGCGGGTCACTCGAAACCCTTGGCGTTCAGCAAGAACCACGGTGGCCACGGCGGAGATCCGCAATCGCGCAATGCGAGCCCGCTGACTAAGCGACTGGAGCGTCTGTGTGGCTGGCCGAAGCAAGACCAGGCTTGGCGGAAGCGCGAGCGTGGTCGCGGTAACGAGCATGGGAACGGGCACGGGCACGGGCATCATGATCCCGACGAGCCTGAAGCTGACACCGCGCCGCCATCGCCGCCGACGAACTTGAGGATCACGGGTCGCAGCGAGACGACTGCGACCGTCGCGTGGGATTCGTCCACCGACAACGACGCGATCGCCCACTACGAGATCCTCGTGGACTTGGTCTCCGCCGGGACTACCCCAGATACGGCGTTCGAGTTTCAGATTCCGTGTGGGCAGATCAGATCGGTGATCGTGCTCGCATTCGATCCGTCGGGCAATAGTGGTGTCAGCGGTCCGCTCGCCGTTAGCGGTGGAGAATGCACACCGCCCGATCAAACGCCGCCGAGCCAACCGGGCAATACCCGCGCAATCGACATTACGAAAACCAGCGCGACGATTGTCTGGGATCCGTCCACCGATCAGTCCGGCCTGGCTGAGTATGTCCTGATCCTCGGTGGCGAAGTGATCGGCGCGACGAGCGCGACAAGTTTTGCGATCGCCGGCGCGTGCGGATCGACGGTCTCGGTGATCGTTGTGGCATTCGACACGGTCGGAAACAGTAGAGTCGGCCAGCCGACCGACGTAACTTTCGCCGCCTGCGAAGACCCGACAGGACCGACCGGGTGGCCGACAGGTCCGACGGGTGAGCCAACAGGACCGACCGGCGAGCCGACTGGCCCGACAGGAGAACCGACTGGACCGACGGGCGAACCGACTGGACCGACAGGAGAACCGACCGGACCCACAGATGTGCCAACCGGCCCGACGGGCGAGCCGACTGGACCGACGGGCGAGCCGACCGGACCGACGGGCGAACCGACTGGACCGACGGGCCCGGTCGACCCACCTGAAGACCCGGCGCCGCTCGGCATAGCTGGCACATGGAACCTTGACTTCCAAGACGAGTTCAACGGCACGACGCTCGACAGCCTCGTCTGGGCGCCGTGGCGCATCGAAGGGCCGTACGCTAATGGACCGTTCAACCCAACGATCGAAGATGCTGATTACTCACCCGCAAATGTCAGTGTCGGCGGCGGCAATCTCGCGCTGTCGATCTCGCAGCAGCCAGCCGGGTCGGCGTATCCCTTCAGCTCCGGGATGATTCAAAGCGGCCCAGGGTTCAGTTTTTTCCGCGGCTATGTTGAAGCGCGAATCAGAGTCGACGCATGCGCCGGTTGCTGGCCAGCGTTCTGGATGCTTGATGTTCCGACCAGCAGCAGCTCGACCACCGAGACCGACATCGTCGAGTTTTTCGACACGCTCGCCGACCCACGCCCGTATTTCAACTTTCACTGGGCGAGTTACACCAGTCAGCTCGGCGCGTTGCCTTACGGCGCGTCGGGTAGCGTCTACACCGGTGCGTTTCACACCTACGGCCTGCTCTGGACGAGTGACGGTCTACAGGTATTCCTCGATGGTGTGCCCGGACCGACATACACGGACGTCGCCAATCTGCCCTCGGTAGCGAACTATCTGCTGTTCAACCTCGCGGTCGAGCGTGGCGACACGCCGGCCGCAGGATCACAGATGCTCGTCGACTACGTCCGGGTCTGGAGCGGCGGCGTCGGCTGATCGCTCCAGACGGTCCCGACGCAAACGAAACTAAAGAGCGGCGCCGCTCGGGCAGTTGACTTCGGCGCCCTCTTCGTCTTTAACGCGGAACGAAGAGCCGCAGCCGCAAGCCGCGACGACATTCGGGTTGTTCACCTGAAAGCCGGCGCCGGTTAGG
>JBASTN010000117.1:0-11076 GCA_049274915.1 Solirubrobacterales bacterium | reverse complement strand
TCAAGGCACTAGCGCAGCTCGCCTAGACCGGCGAGCGTCGGGCCTCGAACACCGCGAAACCACGGCCGCGCGTATCGACGTCTTGAAAGCCGGCCGCGTTGAGCCAGCTCGCGATCGTCGCTCCGTCGGCCGGCGCCTTGGCGAGGCCACGGCGCTCACCTGCGGCAAAAAGTCGGCGTTGGCGGCGCGAACCGTCGCCCGTGAAACTGCTGCCGATCAACCGGCCGCCGGGTTTGACGACGCGCCCGAACTCAACAACTGCACGGTGTGGAGCATCGATCATGTGTAGGCCGCTGAACGTGCAGAGCAGGTCGACGCTGGCGTCGTCAAGCGGCAGCTCGCGCATGTCGGCTTCGATCGTCGTGATGCCGTAGATCCCACGGACGTCGGCCCTGGCCGTGGTGCGCGCGAGCATCTTCTGATCGATATCGATCACGACCAAGTTGATCGACTGCCCGGGCTTGACGCCCCTTAACGCAACACCTCCGCCGCACGGTACGTCGACGACGGTCGCGCCTTCGGCCTCGGCGCCGATCGTTCCCGTGCTCGCGTACATCGGCGCGAGATCGATCCCCCACACCGTTCGGCCGATCACACGTGAGAGCCAGGGTCGCTCGATGTAGAAGTCGTAGATGCCGCCAAACCCACCTGCACATTGATTTGCTCGTGGGGCTTGCTGCTAGCAATGCCCAAATGGCTGTCGCGCTTGGTCGCTGAATCCGGAATCGATCGTCACTGACCAGGGCTGATTGCGGCCCGCTCTGCCGACATGGCCTGCATGGTCAACGAAATGCTCGACCAGGCAATCACGAGGCCCGTGGCCAGAGAGGCGATGTATCCGGCCGGGGTTGCACAAGCGACACCGACCACCAATGCGAGCATTCCGAGCGGCCGTGGCAAGCCTCCGTGGCGCAGAATCGCCAGTGCGAGGCCAATGTTAAAGACTGCCGTTCCCACTGCGAGGGAAATGAAAAGGTCACTATTCAAGGCATTCAAAGCCAGCGTCGCGGCGGCAGGCAGGTTGTCTGCCGCGTCCCCAAGAGTGAAACCAAGCCCGGCGAAAACTGTTACGCCTACAGCGATCATAAGGCCGCCCAAGACGACCACGGTCGAGAGTCCTCCGTCGTCACCCGCGCTAGCACGCAGTGTCTTGTACAGCGTGCCCAGAAAGAACAACAAGGCGACACAGGCGAGCGCGAGCAGTCCCGCTGCGGCCTGCTGTTCGTCGGCCTTGTCGGCGTAGAACGCGACCACCTTGTCAGCCGGATCGGTGACGCTAGGGGTTTTACCCCCAATCAACAAAGCGATAGTCGCCAGTACGACAAAAACAAGTCCACTAAGCGGCCCGATCAGCTTCGCCTTCATAGCCATCCTTTTCGGCGCAAGGCCAGTTCGTAGGGGTTGGACGCGGCCTAGCCTACTACGTGTTCGGCCACACAACCGACTCACCGCGTCGGGGAAGACGACGCCCGGCGGGTGAGGGCTTAGAGCTTCGGAATGACCGATTCAATGAGGCGCTCGACACTCGAGCGTGCAATGTCTGCGCTGACAGCACCAAAGTCAACCTGCCACAGAAATCCATCGACCGCCAGCGTCTCGGCGACCTGGCCGATCCGCTCGACGACCGCCTCTGGCCCACCCACGATGGCCCCTCCGACAGAACGCATCTTTTCCGGCGTCATGGATCGGACCGCATAAGACATGCCCGTGTAGCCGCGGTAGTCGCTCGAACCCCGCGTCGACCACGAGTCCGTCGATTGGGCCCACACATCCAGATATCGACGAAGCAGTGGATCCGCGATGGCGGCGGCATCCGCGTCGTCACGGCCCACGAAAAGTGGCAACGAAGCAAACACACGAGGCACATCGCCCTCACGTTGCGGCCGGAAGTTGTCCCGATAAGTCGTAACCAGTTCGGCGACTTCCGTAAGCGGAGAAATCGACGGCGTAATTAGCAAACCAAAGCCATTTCGACCCGCATTCACAAAGCTCTTCTGCGACATCACCGCCGCGACCCAAACAGGCGGGCCCGGACTCTGCACGGGTCGTGGAAGCGTCTCGACATTTTCGAAGTTGAAGTGTTCGCTTTCTACCGAGATGCACTCTCCAGACCAGAGTCGACGAACAAGATCGACGGTGAGATCGAACCGCTCGCGGCTGCCGTCCATCGCGACGCCCAAGGCATCGAACTCGTATGGCAAATAGGCGCGCGCAAAGCCGACGTCAAGTCGACCCTGACTGATCGCATCCACCATCGCCGTCTCGGACGCGAGCTGCACCGGATGATGGAATACCGGAAGAAGGCAGCCTGTCATAAGCCGGACGCGAGTCGTCACCGCCGCAACGGCGGAGAGGAAGCTCAAAGGACTCGGGCAGAAGCCTCCGTACGCGCGCATGTAGTGCTCGGTCATCTTTACGTGACTGAGACCTCCTTCGTCCGCGATCCTCGCGAGGTCTAGAGCCATCGAGAAGTAATCAGGCGCCGACGGTCCGGAAAGGCCGTCGGAGTCCGGAAGAAATGAAAGGCCGTGTTCCATCGGCGTTGCTGTCATACGTCCTCGCGGCGGCTGAGCAATTTCACGGCGGCGAAGACGAGAAGAGGGGCACCGACCCCTAGGTAGGCCATCGACCCAATGGGCAGATCTTCCGATTGCACCCAGCAGTACAGGAAGAGGTTGTAGACGTGCTCGCCGGGAAGAACGTGGGCGATGACCTTCAGCACGTCTGGGTAGCTATCCAACGGAAACATGGCCCCAGACAAGAAGAGAAAGGGAAAGAACAGCGCCGAACTCAGGGCCTGCGCCGTCCGGGCCGACCCGCCGAGGCTCGCTCCGGCGGCCCCGAAGGCGATAAAGAAAGCCGCCGTCACGATCAGCGAAGGCAACAACAGCCACGCACGATGCGGCGGATGGATCGACCACCCAGCGGCCAACACGATGGTGGAAACAGTGAGCCCCAAGACGATGATGCCGAACAGCACCGTCCCGTAGGCAGACAGCAACCCGAACACACCACCGGGACGAAGACGGTACGCGGCGATCGAGCGTGCCTCGATCATCGACGCCAATCCGATGCCCATGCCGAAGATGCCGATGATCATCACGAACATCGTGCTCGCCGAGATCGGCAGCACGTCAGACACCCGGTAGCCCGGCAGATCGTTGATCTTCGTGCTGCCATACGCGATCCCCTGGAAGATCACGATGAAGAATGGGACGAGTATGTTGAAGCCGGACGCTGCTGGCTCTCGCAGGAAGCCGAAGAACTGATTGCGCGTCATGAGCAGCCAGGCCTGCCGGTTCATTGATTTACCTGCGCCCCGTTGGCCAACTCGGGCGTCACCTCTGCCTGATGTCCGCTGAAACGAACCAGATAGGCGTCCTCAAACGTTGGGGTCCTTTCGTGGAGCGTGTGCCCGTCGGCCTGCTCGGTCCAGGAGCGCAGGCGCTCGGGATTGTCGTCGGTGGTGAGAGCAAACGTAACTTCGCGTGCCGAGGAACGGAGTTCTGTGACTCCGGCGGACGGCATACCCGTCCGGTCGAGTTCCCCGGTACAGCGAATGGTGATGATAGAAACGATGCCAGTCGAGCGCACAAACTCCTCCGGCCTACCGGTGAAGGCCACCGCACCCGCGCGCATGACAATGACAACGTCGGCGTATTGCTCCGCCTCGCCTAGGTCATGGGTCGTCACGAGAAACGCAGTCGCGTGGCGATCCCGCACGGTGCGCAGCGCCTCCCACATCGCGATACGTGATTCGATGTCAACGCCAGAGGTGGGTTCATCAAGCACTGCAAGGGCCGGAAGACCGGCCAGGGCCGTTGCCACAAGCACGCGGCGCTTCTGACCGCCGCTGAGAGAACCGTAGAGGGATTGCATGATCACGCTATCGAGACCGAGCTGATCCGCGATCTCGAAAGTCTCGGTCTTGGTACGGAATAACGCCGCGAAGAATTCAAGGTGCTCTCGCGTACGCACGCGATTGTGAAGGGAAGCACCTTGCAAGGCGACCCCGACACAGCGTGACGCGGCTTGAGCCTCGCGATGAACATCGTGGCCGCAGATGAAGGCGTGACCCTCGTCGGCTCGGCGCAGTCCGAGCGACATCTCAACACTCGTTGTCTTCCCACAGCCGTTCGGTCCAACGAGCACCGCAACTTCTCCGGGCTGCACGACCGCCGAGAATCCGTCGACGACGGTGCGGCCGTCGTAGCTGCGCTTCAGGCCTTCGGCTCTGTAAACGGCTTTGTCCGAGATGTTCGGGCCTGTTGCCTCCACGTCAGGGATACGGAAGCGGGAGCGCCGAGCCGGTTGCGTCCACCACCGACTGGCGAAGGTTTGCCAGCCGCTGATGGCCGAGCATCGGACGTGACTGAAGGAAGGGCGTAGTCAACTCCGGCACGTAGACCTTGATGACGGACAGTTGGTGCCAGTCCGGGTGCGAGTAGTCGAGCACAATCGGGTCGATGTTCTTCGCTTGGAACTCCGCGAGCAACACCTCCAATCGCTCACCCACACTGGATTCTTCGCCCAACTCAACAGTCGTGTCGCGAATCTCTTCCAGGGTGATTTCAGGCCCATTCAGGTATGACGTCAGAAGGTGCTCATTCTCGGCCAAGCCGTAGTATCCAATGGCTTGGAAAAACAAGGTCATCTCGGCCAGCGGACGGTCGACCGCCCAGTCGAAGAGCTGCTCTACGCTGGTGCCAACCGCAGACCCCGGCGCGATGATCGATTGACTGAGAGTGGCGCGTGTCTGTCCGAATTCGGCGGCGGCCTTGCGCAATGCGGTTCGCGTCACCAGATCCGCCCCACCACCCGCGCAGTAGCGGCGCTTGGAGAGCCACTGTTGAATCCCGACGGCACTGATCGTGGCCACGCTGCTGACATCGGATGGGTGATAGAGGAACATCGACTGGCTGTGATCCAAGGCAAGCCGATCGACGAAGCCGCCAAGTATCTCCCGCACTTCGTCGTCCACAACAATGCGGCGCGGTGGGTTGTCCGTGTACCAACCGATATTGATGGAGTCACGCTCGATGACCTCAGTCAGGCCGTGATAAGTCGCCGCCTCCGTGGAGGTGTGACAGCTCAGACCGCCCGATACTGGATACCCGACGAGTTCCTCATTGGGGTCATAGATATGCACCATGTCGACGAATTGCGCCGGCACGAAAATTGGGTCGCCGGAGATAAGGCGTTTCCCACGGACCCATTGCACGATCGAGTCACGGGTAAATCTGTTGTAGAGAAAACCCGGCACGTCGTACTGAGCATCGGAGAACATCTGCGTGGCGTCAGGATCCACTGCCGGACGGCCCTCGGACGTCATGTTGTTGTATGAACCGATAATTCGTTCGGACGGCAGATTAGGAGAGCATCCGACCAGCGCGGCGACCGCGCGCTCGACTGCTTCACCGACAGTTGAAAGCATCGCTCCCGGAAGGGATATGCCCTTGCCGCCCCCAAAGAGGGTGTCGTTCACTCCGGGCTCGATCGAAGGCTGCCCGTACGTGTCTCGCAAAACGCCATCTAAATCATAGAGTTCTGCGTGTCCTGCATACGCACCGCCGGCGGGTTCGCCCGCACCGATGAAACTCGACACCCGCAAAATGGGCCCGACTTCCGGCGAGACATGGCTCAACATGTCGCGTAGCGCGACAAAGTCCGAGCCCTCCAATGAGGGCGGACGGCTACCGCCGATCTCAGCTATTGCCCGAATGCTCATCCCTGCTCCCTTAGACTAGACGTTACGAGATCCTCGACTTCTTCCTCTAGTCCGCGTGCATCAAGCACCCGTCCTTGTACGACGACCGCCCGCAACCCGTCTCGCAGCCTGGCTGCTGTACTTGGTTGTGCGGTATCCAACAGCAGGAGATCTGCGCGCGCTCCTGGCCGCACAACTCCGACGTCTGCAAGTCCGAGCGCGCGCGTCGGGATAGATGTCGCGCACGCGAAGGCAACTTCCGGGTCGAGGCTCTGTTCCAGACGCTCTAGCTCATGCCAGATCGACAAACCTGGCACCACGCCGGTTTCGCCACCCGCTGACGACGCAATGCAGCGGCCCGCCCCCGCTGCTACCGTCGCGCGCTGATCGGCTTCCGGATCGAGCAGCCCTGGCTCACGATCGCCGTAGTAGCGACCAACAATTGTGCGCCCGATGCGCTTGCCAATACGACCCCGGCTACGGAGGAAGTTTCGGCAATGCGGAAGCACTGGCGTGGCAAGATGCGCGTCGGGCGCGTCGAGCAGACCGTCGACCGGCCAACACTGCGTGGCGTGTAACTGCGGCAGAAAATAGACGTCTTCATCAACCAAAAGCGCTGCTCGGCCCAAGGCCACGGCAAGGTCGGCGGGCCGACGCACAAGCATCAGGCCTGGAGTACCCGGTTGCGTTTGCCGGGCCACGACGACTGGAATGCCGTGGCGTTCGGCGGATTGCAGAATGACGTCAAGCACCATCTCATTGACGGCGCCGACACTGATTAGGCGAGCGCCAGCGATAACTAGCGCGTCGACGACTGAGGAAGCCGTCTCACTGTCGACCATGTGATCGTGACGTCCCGATGGAGCGGTGGTTAGCCGTCCGTACGAGGCGATGATTGTCGGACCGTCGCCCGCGTCGGCAAGCGAGCCGAGGTAGGACAAGGGCGCTGGTGAGTTGTTGACGTCGACGAGCGTGGTGACCCCGTAGCGCAGGCTCATGCGCGCGTAGGCTCGCTCCGGCGCGTAAGGGTCCGTCGACGACGGCACTTCGGCGTATCCAGAGGCAGAGACACCAACGTCAATTAGTCCGGGCGTCACTGCGGCAACGTGGTGATCGACGACTGAGTCGCCGACCGGCGCGACTTCAGTGATGCGGTCGTCGATCACCGTGATGTCCGCAGGTCCCGTCCACGAAGTGCCATCGAAGACGTGGTCAGCGCGAATCCTCATGCGGCAACCTTGTCGTCCGAGCGACCAACACGCCAAGCGAGGGCGACGAGCAGGGCATTCAATGCAACGTGCGCGATGGCTGACGTGAGCCAACCCGCCGTTAGCGCTGCAATTCCTAGGATCACGCCGAGCAGGCTTTTCAGCACTATCTGGCGGGGACCGTAGTACCAGTGCGCCGCGCCAAATGCGACAGCGCTGATCCCGACGGCCACGGCGGCCGATGCCCCGGCGTCGGTCCGGAGCCATGTCAGCCCAATGCCTCGGTAGACCGCCTCTTCCAAAACAGCAGTCGCCGTTAAGAGCAGCATCTCCACGCCGGGCGTGCGCGCCCAGTCGGGCAAGGCGCTCTCGTAGCGCTGCGTGCCGCGATCCTGCACGCTGCGTTTGCGAGCGCGCTGAAGCAGTGATGCGAAGGACTCGACGCAAAAGCATCCGACCAAGGCCAGCAGAGCGGTGAGGATTACTCGATGCGCCGTGAGTCCGCCTGACGCCGGGTTTCCAGGATCCAGTTGGCCGGGATGAGTAGTCAGAACGAGGACGAGGACGACAGTTAGAGCAATCAGCCACCACGTAAAACCTGAACGATGAAATTTCTGCATCCCGTTGCGCCTGCGCATGGCGAACGGATAGCCGATCATGCCCATGAGCAGGGCGTGGAGGGCGGGTACGCTCAATGCGAGTACGCCCAACCAGTCACTCATGACCTGATCGCGTCCCCACAGTAAGCGTCGCGAGTGGTACCCGATCATCACCGTCCAGGCGCAACAACTTCTTCAACTCTGCGGCGGGCAGGCCGCCGAGCACGGTCGCGCGCAGCTCGAGCGCAGTAGCAACAAGTTCGGCATGACCGACGGCGACGCCGGCATCGAGCATCATGAGCTTGAAGGCCATTGCACCGTATTTGTGTGTCAGTCGGTCGATGTTGCCCACGAATATCACCACGGCGGCGGCGCGAGCAACCCAATCTTGACCGGGCATAAGGTCCGCGACCTTCTGCGCCATGTAGCCCTTTGAAATCGGCACGAGGCCCTGGCGATAGTCGAAGTAGTACGACCCGCGTTCTAACTCGGGAATCTGATTTGCGATGACATATGCATCGACTGACGCGAGGCCTCCGGCTGACGGGATGTAGCGTTGGGGCGCACCCCGCCAGTCGTAGGCGATTGTCTCGCTCCGGCAGCCCATAGTCCACACCAGCAGGGCCTCAAGACGGCTCAGCTCAAGAGGATCGGTACCAAAGTCGCGCCGTGACGCACGCCCCTTGACCACGTCAAAGAACTGGTGCGTACTGCGCGTAGGCAGCGCAATCTCGCCCTGCACCGGTCGTAACTCGCGGATGTACGACGGCGGGTCCGGAAATACTGAGTTCGGCTCAACTACCAGCGAATTCATGATGGCAGTCATCGCCTGCACGGCATTCTCGCTCGGCAGGCCGTGTTCTTCGGCCAGCTCGCAAATAGCGCTGCCAAGCGTCTCTGCCTGCTGAAAAGGATTGTCCCGCCGAGGAGTTTGGAAATCAGTCATGAGGCGGTGCCTCATCAAGATCGTCGCTGTCGTCAGACAGCACCCGCTGGTAGCCGATGTGAGTGACAACACGCTCAACGCCGTCGACGCCCAAAATACGTGCGGCTGCGTCGTCGTAAAACTCTGTGTCCCACTCCCAAACGATCTCGCCGTCAGCATCCGCCGCTCCGGCAAGATGCGCACATGCCCTACCGGTCTCAATGAGGGCGCGACGGTAGCCGCGCAGGCCCCCGAGGGCGGCTAGGCGCCCTGGCACCGTCACAAGAAAGACCATTGTGCCCGTTAGCTGATCTGGCCGAGCCTGCACGAATGGCAACAATCTCTGCACGAAGGTGAGGCTCACATCGTCACCCGAAAGCACTCGATGCCGCAGGCCATGATCACTGAGCAACAAGTACGTTGCCCCTCCATGCAAGATGAAGACCTCCGTACTGAAGCGCCAGTCCAGGTATTCACCCGGCAGGGCGGTGAGATCGAGGCCAACGGTCTTGCCAAGCTCTTCGATGTCCCAGTACGCGGGGGCGGACGGATTGCCCGAACGAGAAGACACAAGCAGTCCATCGGCGCCCTCAAGCGTGACGGCTGCCAGCCGCTCCCCCGCCCCATCAACTGCCTCTGGCGACAGTAGAGAGGTCACCGTGACTCGGGTCGGCGTGATGAGTCCATTACACACGAAGGCGGGGCCGAGTTCGGCCACCGGATCGTCAACGGTCAGGCGTCCAGTCCAGGTGCTGTCCTTGACGTTACGCTCGAAGAGCGCAACTTGCTCCGGCATGGTTGAGGACTGTTGCTCCATTTCGAGCCCTTAGTGCAGTGGATTGCGAAGCATCGGACGCGTAACCAGACATGTCGGGCATCGTGGCAGTCGCATCACCGAGTGCATAGAGGTCTCAGCCGTGGTGGCGTGACCTCTAAGCACCCGTCCTGCAAGCATCGATCGCCCGAGGAGTGCCAACTCCACCAAATGCGGTATGAGTGCAGCAGCAGCCGCATTTGCCGTGATCCTAGGTGTGGTTACCTCGGTAGCAGTGGCTGCGAGCACCGCGTACTCGGAATAGCTAAAGAGGCTGCGTGCGCGTTGACGCTCGAACTCCCAAAAACACGCCGTGGCACCTGGCACGACCTGTGGACCGATTGCATAGTCGCTGCCTGCGACCTGCGCATACAAGATGGGGGCTCCAGCGTCGACCGCCGCCTGGTTCAGGTCGTAGAGGTAGCGCAAGGGCGCGCCCTCTACGACGATCGCGAGACGCGGCAGGTCATCGTCGGGGAGGTCGGCTTCCGTGATAGCTCCAGGCGACGCTTCTTCCATTCGATCCGCCACGTTCATCGACACGTCCGGAACCACGAAGCCTTCGAGTTCCGTCGGATCTACGTGGTCAACGTGCTCGGCGACAAACCCAAGTTCGTTCAGGGTCGCGACAACATCGACCGCCACGCTACCTCCTGCGACAACCAGGGGGTGGGCCTGGGCCGAGGCATCGGCGTGACCGAACCGCAGGAATGAAATCCACTCTGGAACTCGTTGCGATCGTTCGCCGTGGCGAAGGATCGCTCCGGACTCCGCGAGTTCCTCAAGCAAGGCTTCGATCTCCGCCTCTTCGATGGCGATCTCGCCTGCCAAGGAACTACGGACCTCGTCGGCCGATGCGGGATCTGCCAGCAAGTCGATCACCCGGCGGGCAAGCCCTCGGTTCGTGTCGTCGGTGACAAGCAGCGAGAAGCCTTCCAAGTGGCTGCCCTTGACGACCACTTCATCGTCCGAAACGGGGAGGTAGTGGACCGCGGGATGTTGGCTATAACGCAAGGAGGTCCTTCTCAAGTGGTGATTAAAAGACCAAAGCCGCACCCGACCAAGGTCGGCTGCGGCTTCGAAATACGGTTGGATCCGTCGTCAATCGTTAGACCAGCACGAGGCCGTCGCGAAGCTCCTCGGAGTCGAGAACCTCACACGCCGAGCCCGTAAAACCAACTGCCGCGCAAGACGTACAGCAGCAGGTCCAGCAGTGACAACACGAGCTGCAACAAACGCCAGCCGGCACAAGTCCCGTACCGAAACGAAGGCCGTCGCTTCCGATCATTTGAACATTCATTTGTGCTCCCTTGCCTTTAAGACACCCACCGAGAGGCATCCGTGAGGCACCAGTATAGTAATTCCTGTCACCCAGGTGGGGTTAAATTTGGCTTTTTGTGAAGTCACGCTGTCCGGGTGGCCTGACCCCTCGACCTACCGGTCGATTCACGCGAGGAGTTCATCGACTGGATGGTCGACTTTGAGCGTCGCCACTACGCCTACACGCCCGACGGCGCAGACCCTTCGAAGCGCTCGTCGAGGACTGGAAGCGCCGGTGTCCCGAGTGGGTACCGAAGCGCCACGCAATGGCTCGCGTGAGCCGGACGGCTAAGGCCTACATGCGCTCGACGCCGATCCGGCCGACGCGACGCGACCGCGCGGTCGTCGACTACTTCGGTCGTCGTCACGTCGATCCTCACGACCTCGATCACATCGGCTACAAGCCGAAACGGAACGGGTCGCACAGCGACTAGACGCGCGGCTAGTCGCTACGACGAGCCATTACGCGACGGCACCAGCGACCTCTTGCCACCAAGCTCGAG
>JBASTN010000116.1:0-3350 GCA_049274915.1 Solirubrobacterales bacterium | reverse complement strand
GCGCGGAGCGATCACTGCTCGCGCAGGCCGCGTTCGACGCCACCGATGGTGCGGCGGTCGTGATCGCCACGCCGCCCGGGCCACTCGCGATGCGCGCTCGTGAGGTCGGTCTTCGAACGGTCGAGGGTCCGGGGTTCGAACAGAGCTTTCGGGTTGCACCGACTCGGCTTCCGCTGGTGGCGTTTGGATTGCTGGCCGCCGGCTGGCGGCTCGCCCGACTAGCGCGTGACAACCGCGCGACCGTCGTGCACGCAAACTCGATTCGGGCCGGCCTGATTGGTGGGGCCGCGCGGCTGTTCGGTGGTCCGCCGGTGATCACGCACGTACGTGATTGCATGCCTGAATCGAGGATCGCCGACGCCACCCGCGCGGCCGCCCGTCTCGGCTCCAGCGAGATCGTCGCGAACTCCCGCTACACAGCAGATTCGTTTGGTCCGACGCGGGCCGGGATACCGCCGGCGGTGATCTACAACGCGATCGATGGGCCACTGATGCGCGATCTCTCGGCAGACCAACTCACTTCCTCGCCAGCCACGGATGCTGCGGGCGTCGTGCTCGCGGTGATCGGCCAGATCACTCCGTGGAAAGGCCAGGACACAGCGATCCGAGCACTTGCGCAACTTAAATCCCGCTTGCCAGCCGCACGACTCGTGATCGCCGGTTCCGTCAAGTTCGCCGACGCGGGCAGCCACGACAACCGGGCCTACGAACTCAGTCTTCACAAGCTGGCCGACGAGCTCGGAGTCGCCGAGGATGTGGAGTTTTGTGGCGAGCTCGCCGACGTTGCGGAGCTGCTTCGCACCGCCGACATCGTCTTGATGCCTTCGTGGGAAGAGCCGTTCGGTCGTGTGGCCGTCGAGGCGATGGCCGCCGGGCGCGCAGTTATCGCGACCAGCGTCGGCGGGCCTGGCGAGTTCATCGAGCACCGCACAAATGGGATGCTCGCCGACCCGAGACGTCTGGACCAGTGGGTCGACGCGATACACGAATTGGCGACAGACAGTGCGCTGCGCGACGCGCTCGGGTCACGTGCTCGTCGCGATGTCACTCGCCGGTTCAGCGCGGGGTCCGACGAAACGCGGATGCTTTCGATTTACCGCCGCGTCGGAAATAAACAGCCCGGCCGCACCTTGATGAGCGCGCGATGAAGTTGCCGAAGCTCTTGACCGGCGGGAATCTCGCCAAGTCGAGCGCACAGACCGTGTCGGCGACGGCGGTGATGCTCGCGTTCAATCTGATCACCGGCGTGATGGTCGCGCGGCTGCTCGGCAGCGAAGGTCGCGGTGAGATCGCGGCGATCGTCACGCTGGGCCAGACGCTTGGCTGGGCCGCGACGATGGGTTGCTTCCAGGCCGTGGTCTTTCACAACTCGCGCGAACCCGACAACGCCGCACGCTCGATCGGAACCTGGATGGCGCTCTCACTGCCACTCGGCATCGTCGGCATCGTCGCCGGTCAGTTGCTGGTCGGGCCGCTGTTCGCCGAACAGTCCGAGACGACTGTGAATCTGGCGCGTCTGTGGCTGTTGATGGTGCCACTGATGCCGCTGTCGGAGGCGTTGTCGGGCGCCTTGGTCGCCGACCGTGACTTTGCCGCGATGAACTTCTTCAAGCTCTTGCAGTCGGCGCTGCCGGTGGTGATCTATCTCGTGCTGTGGCTGGGCGGCATATTCACGCTTGAGGCGGTGCTGATCACCCACGTGGCTGTGGTGGTCGTCTATCTCGCTCTGCTGTTGGTGCGTGCGCTGCGTCGGCACGGGGTCGAACGTCCGCGTCTGTCACTGGCGAAGCGGGAGCTCTGGTTCGGCGCGCGTGCGCAGGCGAGCAACATCGGCACGCAACTCAGTGCCCGGCTGGATCTACTGATCATGCCGGCGTTCTTGGTTGCGTCGCAGGTCGGCCTGTATGCGGTCGCGGTCAGTATCTCGTCGATGGTCGTCACGCTGGCGGGTTCGCTGGCGATGATCGCTTTGCCTGTGGCGGCACGGGCCGACGGCCGCAGCGACGGTCGAATCGCCCAGGTGCTGCACGCGACTTTCATCGTCGGAGCCGTACTGGCAGCGGGCATCACCTTGCTCGCGCCCTACCTGCTCGAACTCGTCTACTCAAATGAGTTCCGTGACGCGACGACGGCCTTGCGGTTTCTCGCTCCGGGCGCGGTTTTGTTGGCGATGAGCAACATCATGATCTCTGGTCTTTACGGACAGGATCGGCCCGCAACTGCCGGGTTGACGCAGCTGCCGGGCGTTGTGTTGACTGTTGTGGGGTTGGTTCTGTTCCTGCGAAGCGGCGGAATCGCCGCAGCGGCGCTGATCTCGACACTGACATATGCCTGCTCGTTTATGATCGCTGCGGTGGTATACCAGCGGCGCGCTGAATTGACGTGGGTGCAGCTGCTCGACTTCCGACCGACGCTCGCTGTCGCTGTCGGTCGGCTGCGACAGCGGATCGAGGGTTGGCGCGAGACTCCGGAGGGCATCGGCGGATGAGCGACAAGACCTTGTCACAGCGGTCCAAGCCCGAGTCGACCGTGTCGGCGATCAGCGAGTTTCGCGTGTCGGTCTGCGTCTGTACGCGGAACCGTCCTGACGAACTGACGCGTTGTATCGACTCGATCATCGCGTCGGGTCTTCCCGTCCACGAGATCGTCGTTTCCGACGACAGCGACGATGCCTTCGCGCCGGCAGTGCGCGAAGCTACCGGTCGACGGGCGATCTACACGCGGGGCCCGCAGCTAGGGCTGTGCGCCAATCGCAATCACGCAGTCGGCCAGACCTCCGGCTCACACATCTTGTTCCTCGATGACGATGCCCGCCTCTCGCGCGATTTTCTGCTGCACGTCCGACGACGGCTGGACGGCGAGGCGCTCGCTGACTGGCCGAAGACGATCGTGACCGGCCGCGAGCGCCGCCCAGGCAGCCCCCTGACCGCGGCGCGCGATCAGTCGTTTCTGGGATTCCAACAGATCTCGTACCCCGCCGAGCACGGCTACCGGACAGTGGTTATCAACGCTGCAGTCTTTCCGCGCGTGTTGTTCACGCTGATCGGCTTCGATGAGCGTCTGCGCTACGGCTACGACGAGGTCGATCTAACGACGCGCGCGCTGGCTCGAGGCTTTCGCATCGTGACCCAGCCGGAGGCGGTCAACGACCATTTCCCATCTCCGGTCAACCGCGACGAGTACCGCTCGCTGACCGACGCTTCACGGCTGTATGTGACCGCGCGGCGATACGCCGTCACCGAGCAGTCGCGCCGCCGCACGCTGGCCTTTGCGGTCGCCGCCCCACTGCACCTGATCGCCGCAGCACTCAAGTCAGATCCCGCGCGGGGCATCGCGCGCGCGGCGGCGAC